>JASFPY010000085.1:0-7624 GCA_050115755.1 Desulfobacteraceae bacterium
GAAGAAGCCAACCAAAAACTTTCTGAGCTTCAGCAGGCCAGCAAAATGCTCAAAGAAGAAGTTGATGATGAGGATGTGGCCGAAGTCGTTTCCCGCTGGACTGGAATACCGGTCAGTAAAATGCTCGAAGGCGAAAGAGACAAACTGGTGCGCATGGAACAACGGCTCCACCGGCGGGTCATCGGACAGGACGAAGCCGTGTCGGCCGTCTCCAACGCCGTTCGCCGCGCCCGGTCGGGGCTGCAGGATCCCAACCGGCCCATCGGGTCGTTTATCTTCATGGGACCGACGGGGGTTGGCAAAACGGAACTGGCCAAAGCACTGGCGGAATTTATTTTTGACAGCGAACAGGCAATCGTTCGGATCGATATGTCGGAGTACATGGAAAAGCATTCCGTCGCCCGGTTGATCGGAGCCCCCCCCGGATATGTGGGGTATGAAGAAGGCGGCTACCTGACAGAATCGGTCCGCCGCCGGCCCTATTCGGTAGTGCTGTTTGACGAAATTGAAAAAGCCCACCCGGAAGTCTTTAACGTGATGCTGCAGATTCTGGACGACGGGCGCATGACCGACGGCCATGGCCGTACCGTTGATTTTAAGAATACCATTGTGATTATGACATCCAATGTGGGCAGTCAGTGGATTCAGGAACTCGCTGGCTCTGACCGCGAAAAACTGGAAACCCGGGTAACCGAGGCGCTGCGGGCCAGCTTTAAGCCGGAATTCTTAAACCGTATCGATGAAATCATCATATTCCAAAACCTGACAGCGGATGAAATCGTTAAAATAGTCGACATTCAGATAGGTCGGCTGGGCCGGCGCCTTGCCGACAAAAATATCGAGCTTATATTATCGGATGGTTCAAAAGCGCTAATTGCCGAAAAGGGTTATGATCCGGTATATGGCGCAAGACCGCTAAAACGGGTCATCCAGCAATATATCGAAAATCCGTTGTCCCTGGAAATCCTCGAGGGCAAAATCTCCGATGGCGCCCGCGTAAGTGCTGAAGCCAAGGGAGATAAAATCGTTTTTAAAATCATATAGATGGCAATAAAATTCTCACGTGCCCGGTTTTATAGCAGCCGGGTTTTGTGCTTTATTTGAAAATCCTATTGTAATCTCAGCCAGCACATCGTAATATCCCGGCATTTGCCCATGGATATCAATTTCTTATGAGCCAATCCGCATCGGAAAAACTCCGCCGATTTTATGGTCAGTTTTCGGGCAGCGATCACGTGCTGATCGTGATCAACGCCGATCCGGATGCGATCGCCAGCGCCATGGCCGTCAGCCGCCTGCTGTGGCGCAAGGTGATCAGTGTGACCATTTCCCACATCAACACCATCAATCGCCCCGACAACCTGGCCATGATTCGGCTGCTGGGCGTCACGCTGGTGCCATTTGAAGAGATTAAAGTGGATCAATTCAACCGGGTGGTTATTGTGGATTCCCAGCCGGATCACAATGAAGAAATGGCTAAGCTAAAGCCGGCGGTTATTATCGACCACCACCCGGATTCGGGCTCCAAGGCAGAGTTCGTAGATATCCGACCCCATTACGGCGCCACATGCACGATTTTAACCGAATATCTGCTGGCTGCAAAAATCAAACCTTCCGTAAAGCTGGCGACAGGCCTGTATCACGGCATTAAAACCGACACCAGTGATTTTAAGGGGCAAACCCAAATCGAAGATGTTCGCGCATTTCAATATTTATTTCGATACGCCAATATCCATCTTGCGCGCAAAATCGAGCAGGTTGACCTTCGATTCGATCTTTTAAAATATTTTAAAATTGCCTTACAAAACATGCGTCGCAGAAAAGGCAACGTCTATGTCCATCTGGGCAATGTGGTGAATCCGGATGTTTGTGTGCTGATTGCCGATTTTTTTATGCGGGTCAATACTGTCACCTGGAGCATTGTCTCCGGTATCTGCGATAAAAAACTGGTTATTATTTTCCGAAACGACGGTATTCGAAAAAACGCCGGTAAAGTTGCCAAGGAAGGATTCGGAAAACTGGGTAATGCCGGCGGCCATAAAAACATGGCCCGGGCAGAAATTGCGCTCAGCGATCTAAAAATGCACGTGGACACGCACGATGAAAACAGACTTCTATCGTGGATTATTAATAGGACGGCCGGTAGGGCGTAACCCAATCAGCTCGATAATAAACGTTATTCGTTATCAGTTATTGGTTGTTTAAGAAGTCTCGAATCGCAGAAGCTCAAATCCAATAACCAATAACTTATCTGTCTGAGTACCAAAAGATCCCACTTGATATGACTGTCGACAATACCGGAATAAAAGTAACCATTTTAGGATCGGGGACCTGTGTGCCGTCACTGAAACGCAGTTCGTGCTCGGTTCTGATGCAGATTGGAAATTCACGGTTGTTGTTTGACTCCGGACCGGGAACCATGCGGCGGCTTCTGGAAGCGGGAACCTCCATTTTTGATATAACCCATATTTTTTACAGTCATTTTCATCCGGACCATACTAGTGAATTCGTTCCATTTATTTTTGCCACCAAATATCCTGACGGCAGCCGGCGAAAAACACCTTTGACGGTCGGTGGCGGGCGGGGATTTCTCGATTTTTATGAAAAATTAAAAACCGCCTACGGCAGCTGGATCGAGCTCGCCCCCGAATTGCTAAATACGATTGAATTCAACAATAAAAAAAGCGACCATCGTCAATTCGAAGATTTTGCGGTTGAAACCGCACCGGTGGCGCACAATGAAGAAAGCATTGCCTATCGCATAACCAGTGCTGATGGGTACTCAGCCGTCTACACCGGTGATACCGATCACAGTGAAACGATCATCGACCTGGCGCAAAAAACGGATGTCCTGATTTGCGAGTGCGCCTTTCCGGACAAATTGCGGGTACCGGGTCATCTGACACCGTCATTGGCCGGAGATCTTGCCACCAGAGCTGAAGTTCGCAAGCTGGTTTTAACTCATTTTTACCCGGAATGTGAAAAAGCAGACATCGCGGCTGAAAGCCGCAAAACCTATTCCGGTCCGCTCGTCCTGGCCGAGGATTTGATGGAAATAGAAATCGGTTGAATTGGTTTAATTCGTTTCATTGGTTTAATTGGTTCTTACCAGAACGCGTTTAGCAAATTAAATTCAATTTTTTTAACCGATCCAACCCATAAGACCAATAAAACAAGTTAACAAAGCATGAAGTACTATCCGATACATCTGGACATCAAAAACCGCGATTGCCTGATTGTCGGCGGGGGAGCAGTGAGCAGCCGCAAGGTCACCACCCTGATGGAATGCGGCGCGCGTGTTACCGTCGTCAGCCCCGATTCAACGCCTCAGCTGAACAAGCTGGCATCAGAGGGCTCAATTATGCTAAAAAAGCGCGCCTACCGAAGCGATGATTTAACCGGCATGTTTCTGGTTATCGGAGCCACCGATGACGAAAGCCTAAATCGTCAGATAAGCAAAGATGCTGAGCAGGCTCATATTCTCTGTAACATTGCCGATCGCCCTGAAGTTTGCAATTTTATCCTTCCGTCCCTTGTCCGCCAGGGAGATCTCGTCATTACCATCTCCACCTCCGGCAAAAGCCCGGCACTCGCGAAACACCTGCGGCAAAAACTGGAAACACAATTCGGCCGGGAATATGCTGATTTCCTGCTTTTAATGGGTGCCATCCGCCAAAAACTATTGAGCCAAGCCCATGAACCTGAGGAGCATAAAATATTATTTAATCAATTGATCGAAAGCGATCTCATTCAGTTAATGCAGTCCGGAAAGACAGCGGAAATAAATTCGCTGCTTTATAAAATTTTGGGGGAAGGTTTTAAAATCGAAACGCTACTATAAGCTATCGCTTATCGGTTGAGCCCGTTGTCCCGTTACGCCGGTTTAGTCCGTAAAAAATATAATCAGATTTTTTCCTTTTTTAACGAGCCCAATCCGCCGGAGGCGGACCAACCGAATGTGGAGTATTAATGGAATCCATCATAATTGTCAGCATCTTATTATATTTGCTCAGCAGCGCAGGATATTTTTCATATCTTTTCACCCAGAAGAACTATCTGCAAAAGGCCGGGTATTTCCTGCTGCTGATCGGATTTTTGTTTCATACCCTGATCATTGTTTACGGCTTTATCAGGGCCGGTCACATACCGGCCAGCAATATGCATGAAACGCTTACTTTCGCCGGGTGGGCATTGGCCGGCGTGTTTCTGGCGATCCAATTAAAATTTAATTTAAGAATTCTGGGGATATTTGCAGCACCAATCCTGGCCCTGATAATGTTAATCGCCTCCAGGCTTCCCAACGAGCCCACCCAGGCAACCCAGATTTTTGAGAGTTTCTGGCTGTTGAGTCATGTGACGGTCATCTTTATCGGTGAGGCAGGTTTTGCCCTGGCTTGCGGACTGGGCGTACTTTATTTGCTCCAGGAAAATGAAATTAAGACAAAAAAACATCGATTCTTCTTTAAACGGTTGCCCTCTTTAGAGATGCTGGACAACATCGGCTATGTCTGCATTGTTGTGGGTTTTAGCATGCTCACCCTGGGTCTGATAACCGGCTTTGTTTACGCAAAAGCGGTTTGGGGTCGTTTCTGGAGCTGGGATCCAAAAGAGGTATGGGCCGGAGTCACCTGGCTGTTTTATGCAGTCTTGCTGCACGAAAGGCTGACGGTGGGGTGGCGGGGGCGGCGCTCCGCCATTATGGCCATCATCGGCTTCGGGGTGCTGATATTTACCTTTTTAGGCGTAAACCTTCTGATGAAAGGGCATCACGAACCGTTTACCAGGTTTTAGCATAGGGCATGGTGCATAGCGCATGGCGTTATTTCTCTCTGCTTTTTACCCTATGCACTATGCGCTATGCCCTATACATTTAAAGCGATTTATAGATTTGAGCAAAAAAAAGTGTCATTATGCTGGATATCATTTTACTGGGCATAAATCACAAGACCGCTTCCGTTGAGGTTAGGGAATGCATCGCCTTTTCAGAGGATGAGACCAAAACGGCTCTGCATTCGCTTTTGGGGAAATCTTTCATAAAAGAAGCGCTGCTTTTTTCAACCTGCAATCGGGTGGAAATTTTATTGGTTACCGAGAATAAGGCCCGGGCGGTTGAGGAGACCAAAGGGTTTATTGCTGAATTCAATAAGATACCGCTGGAAAAATTCGAAGATGCCCTTTATATTCATGAAGGCGATGATGCGGTGCGTCACGTGTTTCGGGTTGCCTCGAGTCTGGATTCAATGGTGGTGGGTGAGCCTCAGATTCTGGGCCAGGTCAAAGAAGCCTACCGAACCGCCACCGGCGAAAAAACTTCCGGTGTCATTTTAAATCGCCTGCTGCACCGCACCTTTTTTGTTGCCAAAAGAATCCGAACTGAAACCGGTATCGGGGATCGGGCGGTTTCTATCAGCTACGCCGCCGTTGAACTCGCCCGCAAAATTTTTGGAGTGCTGGCTGACAAAACGGTATTGCTCATCGGCGCCGGCGAAATGGCTGAATTGGCAGTCGAGCACCTCATCCGCAACAAGGCCGTCAAGGTATGGGTGGCCAACCGCACCTTCGAAAAGGGGGTTGAACTCGCCAAGCAGTTTGACGGTCAGGCCATCCGATTCGATGAAATTCCGGAGAGTTTAAAAACGGTGGACATCATTATCAGTTCGACCGCCGCCCTGGATTATGTGATTCAACGCGATCAGGTCAAAGGCGTGCTGCGCAAACGAAAAAATCGACCTTTATTTTTTATCGATATTGCGGTTCCCCGGGACATCGATCCGGAAATCAACCGCCTCAACAATACCTATGTTTATGATATCGACGACTTAAAAGGGGTGATTGATGAAAATGTTGAGGACCGTCGCAAAGAGGCGATTAAAGCCGAGCGCATTGTTGATGAGGCTGTTATTCGTTTCCGGCAATGGTATGAAAGCCTGGATGTGGTTCCAACGATTGTGGCTCTGCGAAATAAAATGGAATCGATTGCCACAGCGGAACTGAAAAAAACCCTGCAATCCAGCATGATCTCCGAACAGGATGCAGCGGCACTTCACAAAATGGCCGGTTCACTGATTAACAAAATTCTGCACGATCCGACTCGGTTTTTAAAACGTCGCGGCATGCGTGAAGATAAATCCGTTTATATCGATACGGTCAGAAAACTGTTTAAGCTGGATGAATAAAAAAACGTTCTTTGTCCGTGGTCCGTTGTCCGTAGTCCGTTGTAAAATTTATGCTCCTAATGGCTGCTTATTTTCGCAAGTTGCATAAACTTCCTCATAAATTTTAATTATTGCAATGGACAACGGACAACCCACAACGAATAATAAATCCGGAGGATTTATTATGAACAGCGTAGCGCTTCTTTTTCCCGGCCAGGGCTCCCAGAGTATAGGGATGGGGCAGGAATTTTATCAGGAATACGATTTTGTTCGTGAAATCTTTGACATGGCCGAAGAGACCGTCAAAATGCACGTCTCGAAGCTGTGTTTCAAAGGCCCCATGGAAGAATTAACCGCAACGGTAAACCTGCAACCCGCCGTTACAACTGTTAACCTGGCCTGTCTGGCAGTGCTTCAAAAAGAGGGAATCGATTTTGATCTTTGTGCCGGACACAGCCTGGGTGAATACAGTGCTCTGAGTGCCGCGGGCGTTGTATCCGCTCAAGACACCATCAAGCTGGTATATAAAAGGGGCGAGCTCATGCATCGCGAATCCACCAGGTCTGAAGGCGCTATGCATGCCATCATCGGATTGCCGATTGCTGAAGTCGACGATCTCGTAGCCGAAATTCAAACCCAAGGCGTTGTATCGGTGGCCAACCACAACAGCGAGTTTCAGATTGTAATCACCGGCTCACCGGAACCTGTCGAAAAGGTCTCCCAGCTGGCCGTGCAAAAGGGGGCCAGGTCCATACCGCTGAAAGTCAGCGGCGCCTGGCACAGTGAGCTCATCAAAGGAGCCGAGCAGGAGTTCAAAGAATTTTTAGCCCGGGTCGATTTTAATCCTCCCGAAAAATCCATCGCCCTCAATGTTACTGCCAACATCTCCACCGAGGCGCATGAAATCAAAGAGATCATGGGACGGCAACTCTGCAGCCCGGTGAAGTGGTACGATTGTATGGTTAATCTGATTGAGGATAAAATCGAAACATTCGTCGAAGTCGGACCGGGAAGGGTCCTGACGGGTTTGCAAAAAAAGATTCTGCCGCCCGATTATCCGGCAAACATATACAATATCAGCAATATGAAACAACTTGAAAAGTTTATGAATGAAAGTGCGTAAAAGCCATTTAAAAACCGCTTCGGAGATTATTTTTTGCTTACGGCGTGCTGCTTTCTGCTCCGTCCTCCTCCGGTTCTGCCCACACGATGTGCTCTTTATTTATGAACATGACCTTGCCTTTGCTCTCCTTTGACATCACCTCAACCATGATTAAAAAAGGTGTGGTACATTTTGTAAATAAATCCGAAACTCTTTGTTTGTAAGCCAGGTTGACCTTGCCGTGAATGGTGGAACCGTCGGTGGTTTTGATGGTAATGGATCGATACTCAGTGTTCTGGTAGTTTGGGCTTTTCATAATTTTAGATTCCCCTTGACACCGCCAAGGCACAAAGTTCACAAAGAGTTA
>JASFPY010000086.1:0-7613 GCA_050115755.1 Desulfobacteraceae bacterium
CTGAGACAAAAAAGGCCGTTAAACCCAAAACCCAAAAAACAGAAGCCAAACCCAAGGCCAAAAAAGCGGCTACCAAGAAGGCGGCTGCCGGGAAAACCACGGCTAAAAAGCCTGCAGCTAAAAAAACAGCAGCTAAAAAAAAGTAGAGGATAAAGCCAAGTAGAAGTCAAACTGCGTAGGCGTTTTTAAGGAATTTAACGCCTGATTCAGTTTAAATCCGAATATCGAATATCAAAACCCGAAACAAATTCGAAATTCGAATTTTTATAAAAAAAGTGATATTAAATCCAAAGCAATTCAAGATGGTAACACCTGCTTTGGTAAGGAGTTTTAACCATGGCTCATAAAAAAGCAGCTGGCAGTTCAAAGAACGGACGCGACAGCAATGCCCAACGGCGCGGTGTAAAACGATATGGCGGTGAAAAAGTAAAAGCCGGCAACATCCTGATACGCCAGATAGGGACACGGATCCATCCCGGTGACAACGTCGGAATGGGCAAAGATTATACCCTTTTCGCCAAAATTGACGGCATTGTTGCCTATGAGAGAGTCGGCCGTTCACGCAAACGCGTTAGCGTATACACCGAGTGAAATTTATTGATGAAGCCATTATCACCGTTGAGTCCGGTGACGGCGGTCGGGGGTGCGTCAGTTTTCGGCGTGAAAAGCATGTTCCCCGTGGCGGTCCGGACGGCGGTGACGGAGGAAAAGGCGGCGATGTTATATTAAAAAGTTCATCACACCGGCGCACTCTTTTCCCATTTCAATTAAAGCGCCAGTTTAAGGCTAAAAATGGCGCCCACGGTCAGGGAAAACAAAAAACCGGAAGAAACGGAAAAAGCCTGATCATCGAAATCCCGCCCGGCACTTTGGTCAAAGATGCCGATACCAACGAGATCCTAAAAGATTTTGCCGCAGTTGGTGAATCTTACAGCGTTGTTCGGGGTGGTAGAGGCGGCCTCGGTAATGCCCGTTTTAAAACATCCACCAATCGGACCCCCCGCTATGCGCAACCCGGTGAAGAAGGTCAAAGCCGACCGCTTAAACTCGAACTGAAGCTTTTAGCCGATGTGGGAATCATTGGTCTGCCCAATGCCGGTAAATCCACCCTGATCAGCAAGATTTCTTCCGCTACCCCTAAAATCGGCGATTATCCGTTCACCACGCTGACACCGACGCTGGGTGTTGTCGAAACCGGCTGGAGTGATCCGTTCGTGGTTGCCGATATTCCCGGCTTAATTGAAGGTGCTCATGAAGGGGCCGGTCTGGGCACTCAATTTTTGCGGCATATCGAGCGAACCCGGATTTTGATCCACCTCGTCGATGCCGCAACCATTGACCGTGAACATCCCCTCGATCAATTCAAGGCCGTCAACCGGGAATTAAAATCTTTCAATCCGCAGTTGACCCAAAAGCCGCAGATCGTAACGCTGAATAAAATGGATTTGCCGGCAGCTCAGGAGGCGGCGGATCTTTTTGCAGCTGCGCTGGATGCTGAACCGGTCTTTTTAATTTCAGCGATCAAAAAAAAGGGGATTAAGCGCCTGATTTCTCGAATACTCGAATTGTTGGATAAACCCGCCGGCGGATAACTGGATCAGACCGGCCAAAATAATAGCATCTCAACTTTCGCTCAATTAGGGTAATACGAATGGCAAGCCCGTCAACAAGTATTTGATTTGCATTTGATTTCTATGGTATTGAAATAATATGCGCATTGGATTATTCGGTGGCACATTTAACCCCATCCATCGGGGCCATCTCTGGGCCGCGTCAGAAGTGATAAAACGATTCAATCTGGACCAGATTTTTCTGATTCCAGCAGCACTGCCTCCCCATAAAACACCCGGTCTCGTGGCCAACGCAGAGGATCGTCTTGAGATGATCAATCTGGCCATCGCAGATCTCTGGAGGGTAACGGTTTCCGATGTCGAATTAAATCGCCCCGGACCTTCTTACACCATCGATACGATTCATCACTTCAAAAATACGCTTTCGCCGGGTGCCCGCATCTATCTGATCATGGGACTGGACGCATTCCTTGAGATCCATACCTGGAAATCTCACCCGGACTTGCTCGAACAGATTGCGTTTATCGTCATGGCGCGCCCCGGGGAGGGTCATTCGGATGCCCGGCAGGGATGGAGAATCCTGGAGGCCTATATTAAATCAAGCCTGTCAGCAGATTATCAATTTGATAGTGCGAGGGCCTGCTATACTTTAGCCGGCAAGCAGTCTGTTTATGTTATTGATGTCGATGCTTTGGATATTTCCTCGACGGAAATACGCGAAAAAGTGAAAAAAAAGCAACGCATTGAAAAATTTGTGACCCCCAAGGTTGCTGATTATATTCGATTAAAAGGACTTTATAGATGAGCAAAGATGCAGTTCCTTCTCTGGACCGCTATATTGAGGCGGCATCGGAAAAAAAGGCACTAAATTTGATTGTGCTGGATGTAAGGGACCTCACCTCGATTGCAGATGTTTTTATTATCTGCAGCGGACGGTCCAATCGCCAGGTGAATGCGATTGCGGATTCCATCGTCACCAAATTAAAGAAACATAAAATCAAGCCACTGAGTGTGGAAGGAACCGGCGAAGGACATTGGGTTTTACTGGATTACGGTCATGTGATCATCCACGTGTTTTACGAGCCGGTCCGTAAATTCTTTGATCTTGAAGGGCTGTGGTCCGATGCCAAACGAATTACAACTCCTGCAAAGAAAAATCTGAAGATATAGGGGATTCGTTTATCGCCGCCCATATCCATTGCAATGAAATAAAAAGTTCTGCTAATTTTTTTCTTAAAGCTGATTTTAGGTGTTTTTATGACTGAAACTTTAAAACCGTATTCAATGATTACCGATTTTGCGACCGGAAAAGAGATTCCCAATGTCGGTTCCGAAGAGAATCGACAGATGGTCGAGCGATTTTTGGTGAATGAAAAAGGGTATTCGAAAGAAGATGTTGCGGTCGATGTTGATATTGAATTCACCGTTGGCGGAGAAACATACCGTTCTCAAATCGACCTTGTGGTCAGCATTGACAATGAATCCGGATCCACTCCCTTGATGGCTATCAAATGTGCGGCAGCCTCTCTGGGATCCCGTGAAAGAGAAATTTTAGCGGCCGCGCGACTGCTGGCTGAAAACCAGATCCCTTTTTCAGTTGTATCCGACGGTAAGACCGCCATTGTTCTGAACACCGTTTCGGGCAAAAAGCTGGGGGAGGGTCTGAATGCGATATTTTCAAAAGCAAAAGCGCGAGAAGTATTAAAAGAATTAAAACCATTGCCTTTTCCCAAAGAAAAGCGCGAACGCGAAAAATTGATATTTCGATCCTTCGACAGTATGAATGTCAATGTGGGCAGGAATTTATAAATCGGAAATGCGCGATACACTATATGCTGGCGCTATTTATGAGAGCAGGATCTGATGTTTGATGGTGATAGGCTTTAATCAACCTTTTTGCAAAGCGAATGTTTTCTTCCTGGCTTCCCTGAAAATTAATGCCGCTTTTAAATGTGCCTTTTTTGTTTTTTACCGAAAATATTACCCGGGCGGCAATTCTGATCAAGTTGCTGTCCAGATCGACGAAAATCAGATAGATATATTTGGATTGAATCATTTGAGCCGTTTCTAACAGTATTCCGTTCTGGCTGATATCCAGGGCAGTTCCCATGTTCTGATCCAGCTGGATTCCCTTCTGATTCACACTATCATAAGATATCGGATTGCAGATTTTAATTCTGGGGAATTTTCTTCGATCAAGTTTTTTCATGTTATAAACATCGGTAATTTAACAAAACTCTTAACCTTTTTTTAAAAATTCAGAATTATCCAAAGAATCTTTTCCAGGTGTGCAATAAAAGACCATTCTCAGGAAAGTGGAGGCAACAAGTCGGGGATAACCGGATATTTTTTAAGATATTGAAGTTTCCATCGATAAATGGATACTAGCGGCCGGCAACCTCTTTTTTACAATACTTACAAATTTTTGCCCGCTTCTTGATAATTTCGGCACAGAAGGGGCACTCCCGGGTAAAAAACCTTTTGTGAATCTTGGCTATGGCTTCATCCACCGCTTTTTGGATAATCTGATTGCCGAATGTTACGTTTCTGATGGGCTCGATAGCTTCTATCTCGCCGATATCTCCAATCATTTCAGCTGCTTTTGTCCTTACACGCACCGGCTCGGTTGCATCGAGTAAGATCTGCAGAATCTGGGGGCCATCTTTGTTAACGTAGCAGTCCGCCAGGATTGAAAATCCTTTCTTGATGGCCTCTTTGAGAGCTTCCTGTTCAGCCAAAGCCTGGTCATCAATGATCTGGCCACGCCCCCCCATGCTGCTGAAAACCGGAATTATTTCAAAGGATTCCGTTCCCGGATAGTTGATGGACCGATAAGAGGCGTTTTGTGCATAGTGTTCTTTCATGTGATCCCAACCCTGCCGGTAACAGGGACAATCGTCGTTAAAGCAGATATACAGATAGGGGGTTCCCCATCCGAGACCATCGGAAACGTTGACCGGCGGGACTTCCCATAAGTTCATTTCTTCACCGCAATGCGGGCATTTGGGTTTGGGATTGGTAAGAATGCGTTCCAACACCTGTTCTTTGGTTTCAAAAGCCATTAATCATCTCCGTTTGTGCCAATTCAACGCGAATTTTTGCATAAGGGGTTAAGTTAAGCCCCAGCGTAGGAATTGTCAATAAATCAAAACTGGTTTTAAATCCTGTTGCTTTTTACTTGGGGGTTAAATATGTTTGCAGCCCGGAGGCGACCCGAAATCCTGGCTGGCTGCTTCCGATGGGTCTGAGTCATGACACAAGGGAGGCAACGATGCCGTACAATGAACAAATTGATGCCCGCATCCAAAAGGTTGTATCCCGTTGGAAAATACCGATTCAAAAAAAAATGTTTGGTGGTGTTTGCCACCTGCTAAACGGAAATATGGTCTGCGGTGTTTACAAAGATTATCTCATTTTGCGCCTGGGAGAAAAAGCGGCGGCACAAGCATTGAAGCAATCTTATATCAGGCCGTTTGATATTACCGGAAAACCGATGAAAGGCTGGTTGATGGTCGATGGCACGGGGTTTAAGACCGACAATAGCCTGAAATCGTGGTTGAATAAAGCCAAAACCTTTGTCAAAACCCTGCCGCCGAAATGAACATGATCAACCAAATTCCGCAGATCACCCAACTGCTTGAGGGCTCAAACTATATTGATGTAATTTTAATCACCACCAGTGTCATATCGTCTTCGAGTTTAACGTTTTTTTGAAAACGCTTTAATGAATCCATGATTGCATTTTGGATGTCGTTTGCGGTTTTAGACGCATTGCGACGGATGATTTTACGAATCCGGTTTTTGCTGAACATCTCGCCTTTTGGATTGCGTGCTTCCCAGATGCCGTCGGTGGCGATAACGATGATTTGCCCCGGTGCAACTTCTTGTCGCGCTTCTTTGAAATCCGTATCTTCAAAAACCCCCAGCGCCAGGTTGTTACCGCCATTAAGGTCACTAAAGGTATCTAAAACCGGGTCAAAAATCAGGGCGGGTTCATGTCCGGCATTGACCCACCGTATGGTTTTATTCGATCTTTCGATTTCGGCATAAAATAATGTCATAAAGCGACCCGAGTCTTTGACGTCTTCTGCAAGCTGCCGGTTCACATCGGAAACGACCCGGTCGATTCGGCCGAAAGCGGAACAGCGCTGCCGGATAAGCGCACGTGCTGTCGCCATTAACAGAGCCGAAGGAATGCCGTGGTCCGAGACATCTCCTACAACAACGCCGATTTTCCCCTCGCCGGGGCGCCCGACTTCCAGAAAATCATAATAATCGCCCCCGGTTTCATCACAGTAGATACTTTTACCGGCGATATCCAGTCCGTCAATTTGCGGATTCGCCTTTGGCAGCAGATTTTGCTGGACTTCCATCGCCAGCGAAAGCGCCTGGCGGACGCGCTGATGCTCTTTATCCAGCGCGGCCATAGCCTTTTCTCTGGCGTGAACAAAATATCTAAGGAGAATAAAAACGATTGCAGACACGCCACCGATGTTCACCACAAATGAAAAAGCAACAAGGGTATTCGAAAGCGTGCCCTCTTGCCAGCCGCCGCCGCTTTGAAGGCCTGAAATAACCATTAACAGGACATAGGCAACAAACCAGGGAATGGATCGGGTGGTACCGGCAAACATTAAGGCACCGATGGGCGAAAGAATTGACCACAGAACGACGGCACCGGAAGCGGTAAGGCCGCCGAGACTCCACTGGAGTAAAAAGGGCAGGACTAGAATGAGTGTCAGCTGGCTGCGACAGAAGAATTTAAAATGTTTCGTTTTAAAAAAATACAGCAGGCTTGTCGCTGAAATAAACGCATAGCTTAAGGGAATACTGCCCGATACCGGCAGACCGAGAAGTAAATATCCAGAGCCCCAGATGATCCCGGCAACGGTGTAGATAACTGCCAAAAATATCAGAACGGCCTTGTGCAGCCGTTGTTCTTCGCTGTCTGTTTTGAGGCTGCCCGCTTTTGACAACCGCTCAATCCAGAAATCAATTACCTTTATTACTTTATTCAAACCGCTCGTTAATTCTCCGGTATCTAAAATATTATTTCCGTTTTTGATATTTACGAATGCCATAATTTTTATTCCGATTAAACACCTTTTTCAAAAAGGCTTACGAATTTTTTGTCTGGCCAAAAAACAATAGAGTTTATCGATCCAGAATATCGAAAAAGGTTACATTGCTTCAGAGCTGTCTATTTTGCCAATTTGGATGCAATGCCGGCCACGTGTTTGCCCTGAAAGCGTGCCGCTTTCAATTCATTTTCGCTGGGCATTCTGGAGCCGTCACCCCCGGCAATTGTCGATGCCCCGTATGGGGACCCGCCGGTAATTTCATCCATTCGCATTTGGCCCTGAAATGAATAGGGCAGACCGACCACCACGAAACCGTGGTGAAGCAAGGTGACATGAAATGTAAGAATGGTGGATTCCTGCCCGCCGTGCTGGGTGGCCGTGCTCGTAAAAACACTGCCGACTTTGCCGACCAGAGAACCATCTGCCCACAGCTGCCCGGTGGCATCTAAAAACTGGCGCATCTGCCCGCACATATTGCCGAAACGGGTTGGGGTGCCGAAAATAACAGCATCGGCTTCGGCCAGATCATCGACCCTGCACACCGGTATCTGTGAAAATGCGTTTTGAGCGTCGAGCGCTCCCATTTTCTCCAGAACTTCCTGGGGCAGTGTTTCGGGTATGCGTCGAATTTCGACTTCAGCGCCCTTAACCGTTTTTGCGCCTTCGGCCACGGCCTGCGCCATTTTGTAAACATGTCCGTATGTCGAATAAAAAACAATCAGTATTTTCATGATCAAATCCTCCGCTATAGATTTTATGATTCCCCGCCGCGGCCGAGTTTTTTGCACAAACGCCCTAAAGTATCCTGATCGGCTGCGGTCAGCACTGCCAAATCGTGTGCGATCACGACGCCATAGGGGGAATAGTTTTTAATGAGGTTGTATCCCTTTTGGGCATTTGTCAAGTGCATGATCCGATAAAGGGCAACGAACATTACCAAACGGTAATGTTCGGGTAAGTT
>JASFPY010000087.1:0-7550 GCA_050115755.1 Desulfobacteraceae bacterium
GTCGGGTTTCTTCAGAAGTGGTTTCAAAACCCCATCTAAGGCTTTGAAACCCCTTATAGTTGGTTTGGATTGCTTAAGTCGACTGATTCAACTATCGTAAAGCGTGCTGGAAAAACTGTAGATGGGCATAGATTATATATCGCAAAATTAAAAGGATTGAGGATAATGAAGATGGGATCCGAAAACGAAAATATTTTCCGTCACATCCAGAATGCCGTGATCTATTCAGGAGCCGGGTTGAAGGCCGCATGGGATGATGAGATGGCTTTTCGGACCGAAGTCATTGTGATTGCACTCATGATGCCCATTGGTATCTGGATCGGCGAAACGGCGGTGCAATGGGCGTTGCTTTTCGGCTCCAGCATGCTGGTTCTGATTACCGAACTGCTGAACTCAGCCGTAGAAAAAGTGGTGGACCGCATCGGTACGGAACATCACCTTTTGTCCAAGCAGGCAAAGGATCTGAGCTCGGCTGCCGCCGCCATGAGCATGCTGACGGCCGTGATCGTATGGGTGCTGATTGCTTCCGAGCGCTTCGCGAATTAAAAAAAGGAAGAGGCTAAAGTGCCAGGGCGGGTTTTAGGCGCTTTAACTCATTTTAGGCACTTTTTAGCTAAAAATAACGATCTAATGTTTTAGCGGACGATACATTGTTCAACCCACGGCTCTGCAACCGCCTTAAGCAGCATCATTTCATCATCCGTGTATTCGTAATCAATTTCCTTGAAAAAATCCGGGTGCAGCATTTGGCTTTTGTGAAACCGCTGCAGGGCATAGAGGCTGGCGCCTTTTATCAGACGGCTTATGTTTTCAATGACCGCCGTGGTCACGATGGGTTTGACGCAGGTGGTTCGAAATTCATAGGTAATTGCCGAATCCATAATAATTTCAATGCTTGAGAGAATCGCTGCCTCATCGCAGTCTGCCTTGATGTAAGTGGTGTACCATTTCGGATCGGTTTTCATATCCATGGCAATGTAATCGACCAGCCCCTCATCAATGAGCCTTTTGATCACCCGGGGGCGGCTGCCGTTGGTATCCAGTTTTACCGGAAATCCCATATTTTTAATGTGCCGGCATAAATCAAATAGATCCTCCTGAAGCGTGGGTTCACCGCCGGAAATAACCACGCCGTCCAAAAACCCCTTGCGGTCCTCGATGAACCGATAGACATCGCCGGGATGATATTCAGCAGAGCGCACGGAACAGCCTTTGACCAGATCCGGATTATGACAATAGGGACAGTCAAAGTTGCAACCGGATAGAAATATCCCACAGCTTAACTTTCCCGGATAATCAATCAAAGAATTTTTCAATAGACCGCCGATGTTCATCGTATCGCAGTCTCCTAATTATAGTTTTCAGGGGACCTGTAACAGGTTCAAGGGTTCAGGGGTTGAAAACCGATATAAAACGGCAGCAGTCGAAGCGCTCGTGTCAACGCGCAATAGGCAACGCGCAAACCTTCAACCTTGAACCCCGAACCTCTGAACCTAGGCTACCTTATACACCTGGCGGTCGCTGTATTCCGCCTGTTTGCCGTTATTCCATTGCTTGATGGGTCGCAAGTAGCCGACGACCCTGGAATAAACTTCAGTTTCCTGATCACATACCGGACACTTCGCCTGCTCCCCATTAATATATCCGTGCGACGGGCAGATACTGAAGGTGGGCGTCAGGGTAAAATACGGAAGCCGATAATTCGTTGCCACCTTGCGGATCAAATTTTTGGTGGCATCGATATCGTTAACCTGTTCGCCCAGAAAAATGTGTAGAACAGTCCCGCCGGTATATTTGCTCTGGAGCTGATCCTGAAGTTCCAGGGTTTGAAATATATCATCGGTATAATTTACCGGAAGCTGGCTGGAGTTCGTATAATAAGGCGCCGCCCCGCCGTTAAAATCAATTTCATTGGCACAGATAATTCCCGGATATTTCTGTTTATCCATCATGCACAGACGGTATGATGTGCCTTCAGCCGGCGTGGCCTCCAGATTAAAAATGTCGCCGGTATCCTCCTGTATTTCCGAAATCAGGTCACGCAGAAAATCCATCACCTGCAGCGCAAATCTATGACCGGCTTTGGAGCTGATGCCTTCACCCAGAAAATTCAGACAGGCCTCATTCATGCCGATAATGCCGATGGTAGAAAAGTGGTTTTTCCAGTATAGACCGGTCCCATTTTTGATATCGCGCAAATAAAAGCTCGAGTAAGGGTAAAGGTTTTTATCGGTAAATAGTTCCAGAACTTTGCGCTTGATTGAAAGGCTTTCAGCCGCCAGCAAAACCTTTTCTTTTAAACGGGCGAAAAAATCTTTCACCGTTTGACAGACATAACCAATACGCGGCAGGTTAATCGTCACCACACCGATGGATCCCGTCAGGGGGTTGGCCCCGAAAAGGCCTCCGCCGCGTTTTAAAAGCTCCCGATTGTCCAGGCGCAGGCGACAACACATGGAGCGGGCATCTTCAGGCGCCATATCTGAATTGACAAAATTGGAAAAATAGGGGGTTCCGTATTTTGCGGTCATTTTCCAGACCATATCCAGGTTGGGATTGGACCAGTCAAAATCAGCCGTAATGTTGTAAGTCGGAATCGGAAAAGTGAAAACCCTGCCTTTGGCGTCGCCTTCCATCATGACCTCGGCAAAGGCCCTGTTTATTAAGTCCATCTCCGGCTGAAACTCGCCATAGGTTTCTGCCTGCTCAATGCCGCCGACAATCACCGGCTGATCCCTTAAAATCGGTGAAACATTTAAATCCAGGGTGATATTGGTAAATGGCGTCTGAAACCCAACCCGGGTCGGAATGTTAATGTTAAAAATAAATTCCTGCAGCGCCTGCTTGACTTCGTCATAATCCAAACCGTCAAAGCGGACAAAAGGCGCCAGAAGCGTATCAAAATTGGAAATGGCCTGGGCACCGGCTGCTTCTCCCTGCAGCGTATAGAAAAAATTGACGATTTGCCCCAAGGCGGATCGCAGATGTTTGGGCGCAGCGCTCTCGACTTTGCCTTCAACCCCCTTGAAACCCTGCCGCAGTAAATCCTGCAGATCCCAGCCGACGCAGTAAACCGATAAAAGATTCAGGTCGTGAATGTGCAGGTCACCGTTCTTATGGGCTTCTCGGATTTCGGGTGGATAAATGCTGTTTAACCAGTATTCTGAGGTCACCTCGGAAGAAATGTAATTATTCAGGCCCTGCAGCGAATAACACATGTTGCTGTTTTCTTTGATCTTCCAGTCTAATTTCTGGATATAATGGTTTACCAGATCGACGTTGGCCCGGGTGGTGATCTGCCTGATCTGGGCATGCTGCTCGCGGTATAAGATATAGGCCTTGGCCGTTTTAAAAAACGGTGAGTCCAGCAACACCGCTTCAACGATGTCCTGGATTTCCTCCACTTCAGGCGTGGGGTCCAGCTTCATTTCATGGGCCAGAGTTAGAACCCGCAGTGTTAACTTCTTGGCTTCTTTTTCTTTAAATTCACCGCTTGCTTTGCCTGCTTTGGCAATGGCTGCGGTGATTTTAGCGGAATCGAAGCCGACAATTCTTCCATCTCTTTTTTTTATACTTTCAAGCACTTAACCCACCTTACCGCGTTTCATTTCGGCCGTCCGATTATTTTTTTATTTGAAGCCCCATCATCGCATCGGCACATCAAGGGAAAGTGCCGTTGAAGGCCGATTTGAGGCGCTTAAATATGAATGGTAATGGTTACAACTGAAAGAAATGTCTAAGGGAATTTGACCAAAGAAGGGACTCATTAAAGCCCCTATCATGTAAAATAGAGTAAAATACTGTAAAATGTTGTAAAGCTAAAAAGGCAAAAAAAACCACAATATGTGGTTTTTTATCCAGGTAGATTTTATTTTACCACTATATATTGATATTTGTCAATAAAAAAAATCAATATATAGTATGTTTTCAACCGAAAAAATAACAGGATTAATTTTTTTTATTATGAAAACAACAGGTTATAATTAAGCAGCCGTAATTTTGCGGGCATCCTGCCATTTTCGGTTAACTTTTACTACTGCAAAAGACAGAAGACAGAGGTCAGAAAACAGAGAACAGAAAATAAAGGTCGGATCAGCGTCTCATCTTTCAGTTATGCGAGTCTATCGTCTGTCTTCTGTCATCTGTCTTCCGATATCTGACCTCTGTCTTCTGTCTAGGGTGTTACCCAGACGTAATCCGCAACACCCAGTTCAACCTCCTCACCCGCCGAAACCGGGTATAGGGTTCGAAATGAGGCATTGGTGCGGCGAAAGGTACGGTCCGGTATTCCGTATTTATATCGAATGTGGCCGTTGCCGGCCAGAACGACGATCTTGTTTCCGCCCAGATTAGCCGCTATCGACTCCGCCATGATTTCATCCCATACGCTCTGTGCCGCATAAAAGTCTTCAAATTTGACGTTGCCCTGAAAATTATGTTGATTGAATACCTGTTCCACATAATTTCGATAATCGGCGTTGGATGTGTCGATCTCCTTTGGCAAATATTGCCTGTCGGCATCGGGCAAATTGTCTATTCCACCGACCCGAATGCGGCCCGGAATGTAAGAAGGGATGTTCAAAGCAACAATTTTGATTTTGTTTTCCTTTATAAAATTGAGAATGTCGCGGTACAGCGCAAAATCAAATTTCCAGTTGGCATACCAGTGTACTTTTCGCAAAAATGTTTCTTCATCCATCACACCGGCCGACCATAAATCCAGCACCTCCTGGTATGAACGATCAAACATTTCCATTCCAACCCGCAAAGACGGGGTATTTTTATAAACGCTCTCAATTATTTTCTTCTGGATAGCATGGTGGGCGGGGTTGGTGTGCTTTTCTCCGACAAAAATAATCTGATGGCGGTTTAGATCTGCCATCATTTGGTCAAATGTAACCACCTTGCCGGTTTTCGCCGAAATAATCGTGCCCGGTTTAACGCTCTGCGATGAATCTTTAATTACCACCGTGTCTGATTTTCCGGCGCATCCACACAGTAAACTGATAACCGCAAAGCCGATATATAAGCGGCTGTAAAACACAGAAACCTTACCTTTTCCATCTGTTTTTGGGTACATGTTACACCTTGATTTTTCAAGTCGAGATCGCTAAAATTAGGTTATGTCTGCTGATAAAAACCCGGTATTCCGCAAAGCCGTCATTCCCTGGTACAATTCCACCAGCGTCTATTTCATTACGATCATATTTATGCTCCTGGTGTTTTTCTTTGCATTGGCCGGAATTTCGGTAGTCAGGGAATATCCCGAATACCAGGGCTATGTCTGGGTTCCGGCCGTATTACTTGCCATGAGCGCAGGAATCATTATTACTGCGGCTGCCCGTCTCATCAAGCGCTATTCCCATAAATCCGCCAAGTCGCCCTGATTGCCTGGTAAAAAAAATTAGCTGGACCCGAAACATTTCAACAGCTCAATGCACGAGCGGATAAATAAGCTCAATAAAGCGATGAATTATTTTAGCAGTCGCTCCCCATATGACAACGTCACCGAATGGATATTCAGGCTCGCGTGTATCTGTTTGGTGATCATGATAGCGCTTGGCCTGATGGATGTCCACAAGCGTTTTCAGCGGAATTTCCAGAACTCTTGCTATTTCTTTGGTATCAAATCGAACCGACCCCTGGCCATTCCATAGCCCGATGAACGCCTCAATGTCTCTGGGCTTCGTGAGGGTTTGAAAGTATCCCAGGGACCCGATAAAATCAACCTGATCTTTGCTGATGTTGAGCTCTTCTTCCAGTTCCCGAAAAGCGGCTGCAAGGGGACCGGCATCTGAGCTTTCCACATGCCCTCCCGGCAGTGCCACCTGGTTTCGCCAAGGGTAACCTTTGGTATCTGATTTTTGAATGGCCAGAATATGCGGATCCGATCGCTTGAAAAGCAGCAAAAATACAGATGCAGGCACCCGGGAATCATCTGCAGGAGATCCCTTCGTCTTAGAATTAGCGATAATTTCTTTCAGACGGGAATAATCGATGGTTTCAAATCCTCCGGTAAAAATGAACGGATAAAACACACGAAGATTATTCTTGTGAACGCGCGTTCAGGATAGATTCTAAGATGCGTTTTAACAGCTCCGGCGGTATATATCCCGGGCGACGACCGATTATCTGGCCGTCTTCAGCGATAAATACGGTATCCGGCAACCCTCTGACGCGGTAAAAATTGGAGGTTCCTGTTTCTCTGTCATAATCGACTTTGATAGAAACAAAATTATCATTCAAAGATGAAATGATCGCCGGGTCTTGAAAGGTCTCTTTCTCCATTACCCCGCAATAATAGCACCACTCTGCGGTAAAATATAAAAAGACCGCTTTTTTTTCAAATTTACCACGGGCCATTCCGTCTTCGTAAGAATGCCATTCAATCCTGTTGCTCTTGCTTGAAGACGCAGAAGCGCCGGTGAAAGTAAACACTGAAAAAAATAATGCCAGCACGATTAAATTAGCAGTTTTAAATTTCATTCATCTTCTCGTTGTGGTTTGAGAAATTTTTGATCATCATTTCACCCAGCTCCCGGGAACGGTTGGTCGCGACCTCCACGGCATTAATCAGGGTGGTGCGCAACCCACCCTGTTCCAGGGTGGCCAGGCCGGCAATCGCAGTGCCTCCCGGCGATGTCACCCTATCTCTGAGCTGGCCCGGGTGTTCCTGGGTCTCGATCAACATTTTGGCAGCACCCAAAACCGTTTGGGCCGACAGAAAGAGCGCTTCCTGACGTGACAATCCCACTTTCACGCCAGCATCGGCCAGGGCCTCAACGATTAAAAAGATGTAGGCCGGCCCGCTGCCGCTCAAGCCGGTAATCGCATCCATCAGGTAATTTTCGGGAATAAACACGGTCTTACCGATGGAATTGAAAATAGTCATCGCCTGCTTGATATCCTCTTCAGTGGCGTTTTTACCGGCGGCAATGGCTGTGGCCGCTTCCTTAACTGCCGCTGCGATATTGGGCATGACCCGGATCAGGCGCAGCTTCTTGTTCAAAAAAGCCTCGATGGCTTCCATGGGCACGCCGGCGGCAATCGAAATAATTAATTTGGACATATCGAGTTTTTGGGCGGTTTCGTTGAGAACGGCCGCCATAATCTGCGGCTTGACGGCATAGATGACGATGTCAGAACCCGCAACAGCTTCAATATTGTCTGGTTTTGTTTGGACCCCGTATTTTTCCTTTATCGCTTTAAGTTTGGCCTCACGAACGTCGGTGCAGATGATGTTTTCGGGTTTGGATGACGCCGAGCTTATCAAACCGCTAACGAGGGCTTCCCCCATGTTGCCCGTGCCAAGGATGCAAATTTTTTTGTTTCTTAACATAGTTAGGGACTCCGATCTTCTAATTCCATTAGATGGAATTCTGAAACCATTTCCTTACAATCCGCAGAAAAGCGGCCGGCAACCCCACATGCGCGCCTGTCAAGCTGCTTTAATAGTATGAATTTCTCTTAAAATTCTGCAATTTATAGCCTGTTGGGGTCGTAGTCAAGAAAATAATCAGAATTCAGACAATGCGCGGTCTATGCAAATA
>JASFPY010000088.1:0-7543 GCA_050115755.1 Desulfobacteraceae bacterium
AGCCAACAGCATTTTGCTGCAGGTAACCGTGGGGTGCTCGCGCAATAAATGTACCTTCTGCGGGACTTACAAGGGCGAGCGCTTCCGAATCAAGCCCGATTCTGTCATTATGGAAGATATCGCTTTTGCGGCCCGTTACTGCCGGCGGCAGCGCCGTGTCTTCCTGTGTGACGGCGATGCCCTGATTATTCCTCAAAAAAGGCTTTTAAAAATACTCAAAGAGATCGAGAAGCAACTGCCCTGGGTAACGCGGGTAGGGTTGTATGCCAATGCCAAAGCCTTAAGTATGAAAACCACCGATGAGCTCAAGGAACTCAACGCCCACGGGGTCGGTATTATCTACATGGGGCTGGAAACCGGTGACGACGTTACCTTAAAGAAAATAAACAAAGGCGCCACTGCCGCACATATGATTGAAATGGGCCGTAAAGCAAAGCAGGCCGGTTTCAAGCTTTCGATTACGGTGCTTTTGGGCATTGCCGGCCCGAAGCGATCGCAGACTCATGCACAAGAAACCGGACGCGTGCTATCCGCTATCGACCCGAATTACGTCGGCGCACTGAGCCTGATGCTCATACCCGAAACGCCTCTGTTTGATGAATATGAATCCGGCACTTTTCAGTTGATTGGACCGCAGCAAATGCTGTCTGAATTAAGAACAATGATTGCCTGCACCAACCTGACCGGTGGGCTTTTCCATGCCAATCACGCTTCAAACTACCTGCCGATCAGGGCCAGATTTCCAAAAGAAAAGGAAGCCACTCTGCAATTGATTGACGATGCCCTGGAAGGCAAGGTCCCGCTGAAGCCGGAATATTTAAGGGCTTTATAAAAAAACTGGTTTCAGGTGTCAGGCCTTACACCTGTTTAATTGGTTTGATTGGTTTAATTCGTTCGATTCGTTCGGTTTAAGACAACCAATTTAACCAATGAAACAAATAAAACCAATTCAACTATTATCTATTTAGTACGTAAGGAACCCTATGGATTTCAAGATGCTGTTGACGACTTTTGGTTTAATTTTCCTGGCTGAGCTTGGAGACAAGACTCAACTGGCAACGTTTTGCTTTTCGGCTGATTGCAATTCCCGACTTTCGGTATTCCTGGGTTCAGCCGGAGCCCTTGTGCTAAGCTCGCTGATCGCCGTTGTCTTCGGAGCCGGTATCAGCCGTGTGATCCCCACGACTTATATCAGAATTGGTGCCGGGATTTTTTTTGTGATTGTGGGGATATTAACGTTATATTCTTCAATCCGCACCGCAAATGCTTTTTAGGACAAATATGAAACACACCTTTCCGATATTTCTTTTGATTGTGCTGGCAGGTACGGGCATCGCTATAGCGCAGGAGTCGGGAATGTCATCCCCTTCCCCCTGGCCATCTCTGATGGCCAGCGTAAAAATCACAGAGCCGATCGATTTTTGTGGTGAACCCCTTCCCTTGGACAACCGGGAAGTTCGCGAACGCCTGGAAAAGGAACTGCTGCTCACCATCTGGGATCGGCCGCAGGTGGTTCTGTGGATAAAGCGCACCACCCGCTATCTACCGATAATTGAAAAAATGCTGCGCGAAAACGATATGCCCGACGACCTGAAATACGTCGCAATTGCTGAAAGTGCATTGAGGCCCCATGTGGGATCTTCCAAAGGAGCCATCGGCTTCTGGCAATTTTTAGAATCAACCGGCAAAAAATACGGGCTGAGGATTAACTCGGAAATCGACGAGCGGCGCAATATATTTGCATCCACCCCGGCTGCCATTCATTATTTTAAGGACCTGTATCAGATGCTTGGCTCCTGGACTCTTGCCGCTGCAGCATTTAATATGGGTGAAATGGGACTGCAAGCCGAAATCGTGTCCCAGAAAACCGATGATTATTATCAGCTTTACCTGCCGCTTGAGACCCAGCGCTTTATCTTCAGGATTATCTCGGCCAAGATCATTCTGTCGGACCCGCAGCGATTCGGTTATGAATTTACCGAGCCGGACCTTTACCCGCCGTTAAACTTCGACCGGGTTCATGTTGAATGCTTCCAGGATACGCCGATCATTATTGTTGCCCGGGCAGCCAACACCCATTTTAAAGCCATAAAAGACCTGAATCCAGAAATCCGGGGACACTTCCTCGCAGCCGGGATGCATTCGTTGCTAATTCCCAGAGGCGCTGCCGACGGGTTTTATATACGATTCAAAGAGCTGGTTCAAAAATGGGTGGCTGAAAACCGGGAACGGGTCTATGTGGTCAAAGAAGGCGATAATCTGACGACCATTGCCGAGCGCTTTGATGTACCGCTGCCGGCGTTGCTGATCTGGAATCGTATGGACGGAAAAAAGCCGATTTATCCGGGAGACCGAATCGTCATTTATCCCAGCCCCACCGAAGACGGTATCGAATCGACCCAGCCAGACTGATACGCGATAACAACGCGGATCGTCTTGTATTAACAGGGCTTTAAGAGCACTCCGCGCAGTTCCTGCGCTGCGTTTGAGGAGCGCTTCGCTTGAGGAAAAATATAGGACTGAGAGGGATCGAATTTAAAACTTAAAGGTCCGAAGGACCGCTCCTTAAGGCCCGAAGGGCCGCTCATTGTTTTTGGGTTAAACGCAGCGGCAGCTTTATTTTGCGTTTGTCCGGATCAGCGTGCTGCCGATAAAAGATGGCCGTGTGCCCGATTATGCCGACCAGCCGGCAACCTGTTTTAGCCTCAACGGCCTCGGCCATACCCGCTTTCTGCGACTTTTCCTTAAATTCAACAAATTTTACCTTGATCAGTTCATGGGTATCGAGCGCGTCATGAATTGATCCAATCAAGCTGTCGCTCAAACCCTTTTGGCCGATAAAAACCACCGGTTTTAATTGGTGGGCAAGCCCTTTTAAGATTTTTTTTTGAAAACCCTTCAAAGTTTCCATAGATTCTCCTGAAAGCGCCGTTTCATTCTTGAATCGATTTTTATAATGATTTATGAAATAAACTTACAAAATCCAACATTGCCATATTCGATGAACAAGGAGATCTGACAATGCCGATCACGAAACAACCCCAGGAAGCCGTAAAATTTGAAATCCAAACCTACCGGCGGCCTAAAGATCGAAAAGCCCTGCGATCAACCCATGTTGCTTTTTCCGGATCACCCCAGCGGCACCCTTACGACCGGCAAAAGATCATACTGATTGCCGATCCTTACAGTACCCATAACTTTTTTTATGAGTTTTATAAAGCAGATATTGCTTACGTGGAGGAACTGCCAAACATTGTTAACATGGATGGAGAAACCCTCACCATGGTGAGGGTCTGGATTAAAAAAATGAGCGTCGGGATTCGCTGCTCACCATTTATCGTAGCAGATACAACCGGAGAAACAATCGAAAATAAATAGGCTTTTTTATATTAAAATTGGCGTACGTTTAATGATAGAACGTAAAGATCGAAATCGCACCAGACTATGAAAAGAAACCTGAAAAGCAAATATGTCGCCAATTTTACAGGACTTTAATGACCACCAGGGTCTCGTCATCATCCGGTTCAAGGGGGTGACGAAAATCATTTAAATATCCAAATACCCTGTCCAGTATTTCTCTGGCGGGTTGATCGGCATGATCTCGGATGACATTCAGCAACCGCTCATTGCCAAACATTTCTCCGTGATTGTCAACCGCTTCTTTGATGCCGTCGGTTCCGATCAAAAGGATTTGCCCGGAGCTGATCTTTTTCTCGGATTCTTTATAAATCGCATCTTCCATTACGCCCAGCGGTAATCCCTCACCGGCAAGCAACTCGTATGAATCTGTCTGCGGGGTGTAAAGAATCGCCGGCTCATGCCCGGCTTTCACCCAGCGAACCATTTTTTCGTTAATGTCAATTTCACCGTAAAACATCGTCATAAACAGATTAAGCTCTTCGACGTCCTGCACGAGCCGCTTGTTTACATCGGAAATGACAGCAGAACACTCGCTGGGAGGGGTCTGGATCCGTTCTCTGAGAAAGGCACGCGCCGTTGTCATGAGCAGTGCGGATGAAATGCCGTGATCGGTTACATCGCCGACCACAATTCCGATTCGTTTATGGCCGTTTGCGGCGGGGTATAAAAAATCATAATAATCGCCTCCGGTTTCATCGCACCAAATGCTTTTGCCGGCGATATCGAACCCGTCGATCCGGGGATCTGATTTCGGCATCAGTTTTTGCTGAACTGCGCTGGCCTGGGCGATTGAAGATTTAAAATTTTTCAACTGCCGCTGTTCGGAAGCCACTTTACGGTACTCGACGATGGCGGTTTGAATGGCCTGACACAGGGTTTCTGCCGGGCACGGCTTGGGGTGAAACTGAAAGATGCTGCCTTCGTTTACAGCTCTAATTGCTGTGGGCATATCAGCGGCGCCGGTGAGCATCATCCGGACGGTATCCGGGTTGGACTTTTTGACGCGGGACAGAAATTCTATTCCATTCATTCCCGGCATCATAAAATCAGATACAATCACCGCATAGGGTCCATTCTGTTGCACCTGGTTCAAGGCATCCTCACCGCTGAGCGCTGTATCAATGTCGAAGTGATTTCGCAATTGGCGTTTAAGGCCCGCCAAAACCATGGCATCATCGTCTACCAGCAAAACTTTATCTTTCATTGCACAATCCTCTCTGTCAGTCCTTTACAAACCGTCTGCCAGTCATTTATCCGACCGGCTACGCCCAGATTATCCAGATACCGCTTATCCAGCTGTCTCAGTCCAATATCACTGTTCAGATCATTAGCACCGTTTTTTAAACGGTCAAAGGCATCACCAAAATGAACGGCGGTTAGCAGCCCCGTTGAATTAGACAAACTTTTGCCGGGGCGGTGATGGAACGCAATCGCTTCAATAACCGGATACTCCAACCCCCATAGACCCATCAAATAAGCACCGATTTCGGCGTGGCTGGTGCCGAACATTTCACTTTCCAGATCCCATAGATTTTGCTTCGTTTTTG
Organism: Desulfobacteraceae bacterium; assembly: GCA_050115755.1. Lineage (GTDB taxonomy): Bacteria > Desulfobacterota > Desulfobacteria > Desulfobacterales > JAHEIW01 > JAHEIW01. The sequence goes on from JASFPY010000088.1 coordinate 4,968, forward strand.
CGGCTTCGGTCAGAACCTTTTGATAGGGTTTTTGGAAGTTGGTGACCAGGATAAGCTTTCCCAGGTCGTGAAACATGCCGGCCATTAATGCGTTATTCACCAGGTTTTGATCCAGGTGTTCTTTTTTGGAAATGGTCTGAGCGAACATACTGACCGCCATGCTGTGATTAAAAAGCTCGTCAAAATTAAACCAGGCAAATTTTTTCCGGTTAAATTCGGAAAATATTTTTACCGAAAGAACCAGGGCTTTAATGGTTTCGGTTCCCAGCAACATAACCGCTTCTCTCGGATTGCTGATTTTCCGCACAAGTCCGAAGAAGGCAGAATTCACCACCTGTAGAATTTTGGCTGTCATCGCCATGTCGGTAGATATTATTTCGGCAACTTTTTTAACCGACGCATCCTGGGATTGGAGTTCGTTGATAACCTCGGTATACACTGCCGGCAGGCTCGGAAGTGTCTCGGTTTGCGAAACAATACGTTTAATTGATTCATCTTCCAGCAGACTCCGTAAGCCAAACAATTTGTTTAATGTGTGCTTTAATATATCCGCATCACAGGGCTTTGAAAGGCTTTGATGGGCCAGCTGAAGGGACTTAAAGGTCGCCTTCTGTTCGACCTGTCCGGAAAGAATGATCCGTACCACCTGAGGATGTTTGCTTTTAACCTGTGCCAACAATTGCGTTCCATCCATTTCCGGCATTCTTAAATCAGAGACGATGACATCATATGACCCGGAATCCAGGATATCCAGCGCCTCCTTGCTGCTGGAAGCAAAGGTCATTTCCCATTCACCACGCATTTTTCTCAGGGTGCGCTGGAGACCTTTCAACACCATGGGTTCATCATCTACAAACAATATGCGTCTTTTGCTTTGATCATTCATTTACGGATAACTTACGTCTACCGGCAGCCGGATAACAAAGGTGGTGCCCCGATTTTCCTCGCTTTCAATTTCGATTGTCCCGCCATGTTTATCAACGATCACGGAATGGGCAATCGCCAGCCCCTGCCCGGTCCCGCGACCCGGTTCCTTGGTGGTGAAAAACAGGTCGAACACGCGATGCCGGATTTCTTCCGGGATTCCGGGGCCGGAGTCGCTGATTCGAATTTCGGCCCAGCTGTCGGCAAGGTTGCTGCTGATCTTGATCGTGCCCCGTTCCGATGATTGATCACCGTTTGCGTCGGCAATGGCGTGCGCCGCATTGACGATCAAATTTAAAATCACCTGGTTAAATTCGGCCCGGTGGCATTGCACGGCCGGCAAGGCAGCATCAAAGTCGGTGATCAAATCAGCCACATATTTCCACTCGTTGCGGGTTATGGTGATCGTCTTTTCAATTTCTTGATTGATGTCAATGGGTTCTTTTTCGGCCCCGCCCGGATGGGCAAATATTTTCATAGCCTGCACAATATGGGTGATCCGATCGATCCCTTTGAGCGTCTGCTGGATGGCTTGAGGAACTTCTTGTTCAAGATAGGCAATGTCCAGTTCTGCCACACGCTTTTCGAGATCTTTGATGCTTTCCGCACTTAAAGTTCCGGATTCAGCGGCTTTGATCGATTGTTTATACAGGCTGCAGGCTTCAATTAAATCATCGAATGCATCCTGCAAAAATCGGGTGTTGTCACCGACAAATTGCGCCGGTGTATTGATTTCGTGCGCAATACCGGCGGCCAGCTGTCCGATGGCTTCCATTTTCTGGGACTGGTGCAGCTGCGCCTCGAATTTGACGCGTTCCGTGATATCGGCACCGATGATGGTTAAACCCAGGTTAGTGCTGCCTTTGGCGTTAAAGGGTGTGATGGTCAACCCTAAATATCTTTCTTCGCCATTCGCATTGCGGTACTGGATGTTGTCCAGCCGAACATTGCAGCCTTCGGCCTGGCTTTTGGCAATTCCGTCCGAAATCTTGTCCCAGTCCCATTCGAGGCGGCACTGATTCAGGGTTAACCCCATCACGTCGGCCGCCGGTGTTTCGAGTACCCTGGCGGCCACGGCGTTCCAATGAATGATCTGGTTATGCCGGCTTAATCCGATCAAAATCGTCGGTAAAGAGGAAATCAGATGCTCTATTTCGCGGTGCGCCTGCTCAACCGTTTGCTTGGCCTTTTTGACTTTTTTTATCTGGCGCTTCAATTCCTCATCGGACTTCGACAGCTCCGCCGTACGATTCCTTAACAGCTTTTCAGCACGATTTTTATCGGTGAGATCCAGCAACACACTGATAATACCTGCAATAGCCCCATCATGATCGCAAAGCGTTGAGCGGCTCAGCAAAAATTCACGGTTGACGCCATCCGCACAGGTGATGGCGGTTTCGGTTGTCTGTGACCCGGGGTTACTTAACAGGTTTTTGTCGTTTTCCGTGCAGATATCGCTGAGGGCCTGAGGGATGATGCCAGGCAGGTCATAAACCGATCTGCCCAGGATATTTTCGCAGCCCTTACCCAATATGGTATCGGCAAAGGCTGTATTACAATTAACAAATACGCCGTCGGCGTTTGTGAAGAAAGCCGGATTGGGAATTGTATTTAACAGGGTTGACAGGATTTTTTCGCAATTTTTAAACGGC
>JASFPY010000089.1:0-7538 GCA_050115755.1 Desulfobacteraceae bacterium
TTTATAGACCTAAAGCCTATGATTAGTCAAAATACGTTGAATTGTAAACTACATTTTAAAAGAGGTTCTGGATTGCGGTTGCTTATCCCTGTCGCTGCTTCCAAACGTCCAGCTTGCCCCCTTTTGGGCCGCAGCCTTTTCTTGCCACGGATAACGAATGCGGGAGTGAAACGAGACCTCCAGGGCATCGACCAGCGCCTGAACGATTTTGGAGATATCACGGGTCGTCAGATCACATTCACTGAATTGTCCGTCCTCAATCCGTTTGCCGATAATTAGCCGGACCATTTTTTCAAGCTTTGGGCGGGTAGGATTCTGCATCGTGCGCGATGCGGCCTCCACCGCATCGACGATCATCAGAATAGCTGCTTCCGTGCTCTGGGGTTTAGGACCCGGGTATCGGAAATCAGCTTCATCAATGATTTCCCGTGGCTGGTCTTTGGCAGCCAGACTGAAAAAATATTCCAGGCGATGCGTACCATGGTGCTGCACGATAAGATCCACCACCGCTCTTGGTAAACCCGAATCCATGGCCATCTTCATACCGTTTCTAACATGGTTGACAATCAACTTGCTGCTTTCCCAGGGGTCCAGCAGGTCGTGCGGGTTTTCATTGTTGAATTGATTTTCAATAAAATTCTTCGGCGCCACCATTTTGCCGATGTCGTGGTAATAGGCGCCGACTCGTAAAAGTAGTGAATTGGCTCCGGTAGCTTCGCCCACCACCTGCGACAGATAGGCCACGGTCATAGAGTGCTGATAGGTGCCGGGAGCCTGCTTCTGCAAGTTTCTAATCAGGGAGCGCTGCAGATCCATGTAACGATTGAGTTTAAATGCAGAAGCCGTATCCCAGCTGATTTCGAGCAGCGGTAGACATAAAAGCGCCAGGGGGCCGGCCACGAGGCCGCCGGCAAAAGCCCAGGCCAGGTGCTGCATCAAAGCCGGTTCGAGGCCTTTTCCCGGAAGCAGTGCACCAATGCCCGGCAGCGCAGATGCCGTCGAGAAAGCTGCTTGCCAATCCAGGCTGAAGGCCAGCACGCTGAAACTGTTAACCAGCCCCACAACCAGGGAAGGCAGCATAATTTGCCAGCGCTTCTGTATATTAGCCGACACCAGTGCAGCGGCCAGTCCGCCGAAGATAAAATAGAGCATAATGGCATATTGCGGCCCGGAAAACAGGCTTGCCAAAATGCTTCCCACCATGGCGGTGCCGGTGGCTGTCAGCTTTCCGTGATTTAATGAGATCACCATTAGTGGTAAAAATGCAAAGGGGACGGCATAGATTGGTAACGGGGTAAATAGAAGACACCCTTTTAGAATAAATATGCAAAGAATCAACAGCGAAAGCAGCGGTCGCTGCGGCGGTGCGTTGCGCAAACCGGTTGTCAGCACTTTTGAAAGAAATAAATTATAAAATATGACCATAAACAGCACGGTAAACAGAATCCAGGGAAGGTTTCGGGATATTTTTTTGATTTGCTGCTTTTGATAGGCGTTTAACAGAAGTACATCCTGTTCGCTTAATACCTTGCCAAAAGGGATAAGAATTTCAGCGGCCTGAAAATGAAGGGTTTCAACCGGGTATTGACGGTGAATTTCATCGAGTCGCCGGGCATTTTCTTTTTGGTTGTATTCCAGGTTGGGCAGCAGCGTTGCCTGTGCGATTTTTAAAACAGGGTCCTGTATGGATTCGTCGACCTGCCAGAAGAGTTGTTTGACTTTTTGCTGTAAGGAAAGTTGTGCCGCTTCCAGCGATGTGAGTTCTTCTACAACCGTTAATGCCGGCGCTGCGAGGGCGGGATCATGGATTTCGACGGTTTTTTTGCCTTTTAATTTTTGTATGTCACCTACAATTTTGTTTTGAAGAATGGATTCCTCAACAGTTAAAATGCCTTTCAGCAATTTTTTAAGATTGCGGTACCGCAATACCCTGGACATGGTGTTCACTGAAACGTCCACACCGAGTTCTGAGTTGATATATGCGATCAATTCATCGATGTTTTTTTTGCGGCGGACCTGGTAAGATAATAATTGCCTGGTCAGCGTCTGCATCTTTTTCCTGGAGGCACTGACCTTTTCAGGAACATAATTAAATACGGGAACATAATGCGAGAGGGCCTGTACCCGTTTTGAACTCAGGGCTATTTTCTGATCATAGCTGAAAGGTTGGCGGGCTCTGAATGTCAGCGATGCGGTGCCCTGCGGGTAAGGGGGTCGAAAGGCCAGATAGATGTTTTCGGCAAAGCAGGCGAAAATCGTTAACAGGATTAAGGTGATGTTCAGAAATAATTTCATTTTTCATTTGCCCGGTGCGGCCGGAACTGCAACAGGTTTGGTTTAGAAGCGGTTTCAAAACCACTTCGGTTTAAAACAGGTACATGCAAAATTCAGGTGCTATCTTATAAATCCACAAGCTCCGAGTCAATCAAATCTGTCTTAATATCTTAATTTTTCTCTCAAACAACCGATTAAATAGTATCCGTTATAAAACACTGTAATGCTTAACACTTTGGCTAAATCTTGACTTTTGGCGGTCTTTCTGCGATAATTTATTGTAATAACTTAATGATTTTATCATCCAGGGTGATAATAAATTCCCCGGATTAAGATATTTTTAAGGTTCACAATCAGATTCAAAACCATGGCGGCGGTTTTATCGGGTGTTTTTGCGAAGGTTTTGAAAATGTGAAACGGCGTGAACTGATAGAGGAGGCAAATATGCTGGGTAGAACATTCGCCCGTTTCAAAAAGAAAAAAACAGACGAGACGGCCCCGGTGAAATCGCCAAAAATGCGTGGCTCGGTCGAGCCCGCCGGACAGCTTGCTAAAATGCTGAGCGCCTCCGGAAGGGTGAGTTTGGCCTCCTTGCGCAAGATGGCTCAGGATAATGAAGCTGAGGCCTTTACTAGATTTATACATCGGCCGGTTTTGGTGGGTTCTGCAATCAAGACGGGGATCATATCGACTCAATCGGGAATGGTCAGTGATGAACTCAACAGCACCCAAATTTTTGAACCGACCAAAAGTATGGGGGCTTCCCTGTCGGCTTCCGAAAGCTTAAAACATGCCGTATACCCGCTTGTTAAAGGTGAATATCCAGCGACACCCCGCGGCAGCTTTTATATCGGGCGCATCAACGGCAACGACATGATTATGCCGGACTATGCGATATCCAAGCGCCATGCAATTATTGATATCGAAGACGGTAAGTATTTTATACGGGATGCCGGCTCTACCAATGGCACCAAGATTAACGGTTCACGGCTGGCTAAAAAGCGCATTATGCTTAAAGATAAAGATGTCGTTGGCTTTGCTCGTTATGAATTTACCTTTCTTTATCCGAAATCACTTTACAAAATGTTGCGGGAGGTTCAATCCTAAGGGAATGTCCCTAATTTAATTTTCAAGACACAGCCTGGTTTGTAAGTTATTTTCGGGCCGCAACATCATGTGGTACGCGGTTTTCCAGCTCCTTTTTGACGGCACGTCCAAACTTCTCGATTAAATACGGCTTTTTAATATATACTCCCGCCCCGATTTTTTGAGCTTCTTTCACGCGTTCGGATTCTGAATAACCGCTGGCGATAACGCTTCTTTGGCCGGGATGAAGTTTCAATATCCGCTTGTAGGTTTCGAGACCGTCAATACCCGGGTCCATGATCATATCCAGCACGATTAAATCCACTGAATGATCGACCAGGTATTTCACTGCCTCTTCACCGCTGGCCACCGTTGTTACCACGTATCCCAATTTTTCCAGCATTTCAGAGGCAATCTGACGCTGTTCCAGGACATCATCGACTATCAGGATAGATTCGCCGTTGCCTTTAATTTCTTCCAGACTAACCAGTTCCAGATCAGCGGCCAACTCCTTGCGGGTAACCGGAAAATAAAGCGTGATGGTTGTGCCTTTGCCCTCCTGGCTTTTAATATCGATATATCCCCTGTGATCTTTTACCGTGCCCCAGACCACCGCCATTCCCAGCCCGGTTCCACTGCGGCCCATGCTTTTTTTCGTATAAAAGGGTTCAAATATTCGCTCCATATCTTCGGAGGATATGCCAATTCCGTTATCGGCGACGCTCAGGGTTACATAATCTCCTTTTCCGATATCATCAAAGGTGTTTATCGGTGTGTCTGCGTGGCGGTTTTCGCTGCGTATCTTTATCGTTCCACCATCTGGCATTGCCTCTGCGGCATTGGCTACCAGATTCATTATGCTTTTTGAAAGATGAACCGGTGAACCCATGATGTTAAGCAAATTGGCATCTAACTCGTGCTTCACTTTTACATCTGGATGATCCATCTGCAGTTTTTCATGCTCGGGGCTGAGCAGGTACTCTGAAACGATGCTGTTTAAATGGACGACTTCCGTCGCCGCCACGCCCCTGCGGGCCAATGTCAATAAATCCTGAACGATTGCCGCCGCTTTTTCCCCGCTTTTTTGAATGGTCAATATCGGCTTGACCAGCGGGCTTTTTTCATCCAGATCCATCAACAAAAGTTCCGGGTAGCTGACAATTCCGGATAAAATATTATTCAGATCATGCGCCACCCCCCCGGCCAGCGTACCGATGGCTTCCATTTTTTGGGCACGCTGCAACTGGGCCTGCAAATCCTTTTTTTCGATGTCGGCCAACTTGAGCTCGGTGATATCGTTGCCGATACATAAAATTTCTTTAAAACTTCCCTCAGTATTATAAATCGGTTTATACGTCCAAGCGATCCAAACCTTTTCTTTATTTCTAAGTTCGGTTTCATTTTCACTGACAACCAGCCGATCGGGATCTTTGCGCAAAGATGCAGTCAGGTGTTCGAGCCCCTGATGGTTCGCCCGCACGGCCGGCAAAATAATCTGGGCGGCATTGATGCCGGACATCTCTTTTTCAGTATAGCCGAAAAACCGCTGGGCGAACTCGTTTGAAAAGGTTATCCGACCCCGCATGTCAATCCGCAAGATGATGCTGTTTGCTGTTTCAACCAGCTCGCGATATTTATTTTCGCTCTCTTGGATTTTATTAAAGGACCGGGCGTTCATGATACTGATCGCCAGCTGGGACGCGATGCCCATTAAAAGGTTCATGTCGCTTTTTTGCAGAGGCGTTTTGGACTTGATATTATCAACTGCTAAAATTCCCAGCGAATCGCGTTCATAGATAATCGGCACGCATATTAAGGCTTTACCACCCATTCGTTTTGCAAATTCCAGACTTCTCGGAGACAAAGTGTCCCTGATGTTTTCGATATCATTAACCAAAAGCGGTTTGGTTTCTTTCATTGCCCGGATGAACAACCCTTTGGATTCGGGATTATTCAGGTTAAATTTGAGCTGGTTTAAAAATTTTTCCTGTTCTCTGGAATGGCCATACCCGGCCGAATAATACAATTGGGATTTTTCCTCGTTTGCCAGCATGATCATTCCACGGTCGAAATCAAGGCGCTTTTCCATAACGCTGACAACGCTTTTAAGTAAATCATCAATGGCAAGTATCTTCGAGGTAACCTGGCCGATTTCCTGGATAAGAGAAGCATTATCATAGCGGATATTGCTTTCAAGAATCTGGTTTTCTGAGATTGATTTCTGGGCTTCTATGGTTTGTGTGAGTTCCTTTTTTTCGAGATGTTCCGCATAACAGGCAACGCCGGCCGAAACCAGGGCAAGCGCCAGTACCACAAGCCCCCAGACTGAAGGTGGCATAAACCAGAAAAGGATCAGGGAAAACAGGCCGGTCAGTAAAAGAATATAATTGCGCATGCGTTTCCAGACCAGTGCGGGGGTCTTTTCCCAGGTGATCACATATCGGCAGTGGCGATCTCCTTTATGAAAGCATTCAGGGTGCTGCACCGTGGCGAATTTATCCGTGAACAATTTTGCGATCGCCTCAAAGGTGCCGGTCCTGTTTTCGCATTGGTAGGGTTTTTCATCGATCCCCGGATTGGGCCTGGAAACAATTTCAACTGTGACGGGTCCGACTTTCCTTGCTTTGACAACGGTTCCTCGGACGAAGATTGGATAATATTTTTCCGTTAACAAATAACCCGCGACCGGACTCATTAATCCTAAAACATATTGTTTGGCGGCACCAAACCCGCCGCCCGAAGCTGTATACCGTCCTGCTGCCCTGGAGATATTTAGTTCACCGGTTGCTTGGACAAGGATTTCATGAAGGTCATCAATCTGCTTCTGGTTAAACCAGTGAGCCGGATCTTCCACTTCGTAGTGGGTCATCCCGGCATAATTCAGAATCGAATCGATGCTGACATCCGGATGAAATTTGCTGAGGTAATCCAGATAATTTTTTGCTATGCGGCTATTATACAGCTTTGAATCGTCGCTCATGCTATTATTTTACCTGATATTTAAACTGAATTTCAAGTCCAAGTATATTTTGTAAAAATGCGCTGAGCACAGCCTCCATGCCCCGGGCCCTAACCGACCGGATGCACAACCGTTGAAGCCGGAACCAGGTGAACCTGTTTTTTGAGTTCCGGCATCATTTCCTGCAGCACCTTTATTGTCATCGAATGCGGGTGCATGATGCCGACGGCCTCACCATTTTTTTTGGCGATCCGGATCAGTTCCTTAATCTGTTTGCGGATAAAATCCGGTTCAAGAAGGTGGTCGATAAAAACGTCTCGTTGGGCAAAAGGAATCTGGAACAGACGCGCTGATGGCTCGCACAACGATTCAGCCGTTGTTCGGCTGTCAATAAAATAGAGCCCCCGTTTCTTCAAAACCGAAAAGATTTGATACATCTGGCTTGATTCCGAAGTCATCCTGGAACCCATATGGTTGTTGACCCCTTTAGCACCTGGCAGGGTATCGAGATTTTGGTCGAGCTGGTCGATCAACTCATCCGGCGACATCGAGGTCAGCAGGGTTCCGGGGCCCGGATCGACCTGCGGATACTCAACCGGCTCCATGGGCATATGAATCATGATTTCCAAACCCTTTGACCGCGCGAGTCGGGCAATCGGCTGTTGAAAAGGGCTGTGGGGCAGGATCGAAAAAGTCAAGGTCACATTGAGCTGTGCAAATTTTTGAGCAATCTTTTTATCATAGCCCAGATCATCTATAATGAGTGCCACAGGAGGCAATATCTTTCCGGGCGACGGTTTCGGGATTGATGCTGGAATATCTTTCTTGGCCAGGGATTGACGGGGTGCTGGTTTTTCCTTCGGGTAAATTTCAAATGCCGGTTTTTTTTTCAGCGCCGGAGTTACGGCCTTTGGTGATTTAGCTGCCGATGGTGGCGACGGGAGGCGGGGTGGAGCCAGATGATAAATGAGAAAACCGATGCCGACGACCAGTGCAACCAGAATCGCTATTCCAGCCAGCGCTTTTAAAAAGGAGCTTTTAAAGGAAGTTTTTTTAAGCGATTTTTGCGGGCGTCTCTTTTTGCGGGTTGGTTTTCGTTTAGCCATTTAGGTGTTATTATGCGTAGCGCTGTTTTTCTTTGAAGCCATTTCAAAACTCCATTTTTGCTGGTTTGAGGCTTTTGCCCCCGCGGAGCGGGATGACATTGCCCAAAGCGCTA
>JASFPY010000090.1:0-7516 GCA_050115755.1 Desulfobacteraceae bacterium
CCGCCTCAACCTGTTTGAGCTTCTCCACACTGACCTCCTGGCCATAGGCAATTCGGCTGGCCATGCAGGGCATGGCGGGTTTGTCGGCGACTTCCAGGCCCAAAAAGTCGCAGACGGTTCGGATCACGTTTTTATCCATTTTTAATTCCAGATAAGGCGCCTGAATGGCAGCCTCGTCGGCAGCCTGGATGCCCGGCCGGAAATCTGAAAGATCATCAAGATTAACGCCATAAAAAATCGGCCAGGATGAGTTACTGAAGGGAGTGTTCGGCTGCATGCGCAGTTCCTCGATTCTTTCAAACAGCGCTTTTTTGCAATGGTAACAGCGATCGCTCCGGTTGGCCGCATAAAACGGGTTTTCCATTTCCCGTGTATCAATAATTTGTAGCGGAATGCCGTGGTTCTTTGCAAATGCTACCGCAAACCGATATTCCCTGCGCGAAAGCGAGGGGCTGTCGGCCAGTACGGCCAGCATATTGGTTGCTAAAGTCAAATGGGCGACATAGGCGAGCAGGGAGCTGTCGACTCCGCCACTGTAGGCGATGATGGCCCCTTCATGGCTGGAAAAATACGCTTTTAACTTGGTTGCCCAGGATTCAGGGGTTAGGGTTTGTTTTGTGTTTTCCTGCATAATGGTCAATGATAAATAGCACGTGTGTTAAAATTGAGATTTTGTTACATTGTGGCATCTTGTGTCAATAAAAAATTTTTGCTCAAATGTTTTTGTATTTACCCATCTTTTCTAAAACCCCGGTTTTTAAGTATCCAAAGGACTTGATTTTTGTCTGCAAACTTGAAATGATTTTATTTTACAATTTTTGCGATTTAAAAATCCAGCACGAGATTAAACCCCTTTACAGGAGACAACCGATGCATCTCAAGCAAGTTTGTATTTTTCCTCAAAAATTTCCTGCTCACAACTGCTATCCCTTTAACCTTGAGCTTTTTAGCGAGCCGAAAACCCTTGATGTGCGCTGTCCGGTGACGTTTTTTGTTGGTGAAAACGGTACCGGCAAGTCTACCCTTTTACAGGCGATCAGCCAGCGCTGCGGCATCTATATATGGCGAGGGCAGCTCAGGGCCCGATTTCAATATAATCCATACGAAAACCAATTTTATAAAGCAGTGGAAGTTAAATGGTCGCAGGACACCGTTCCGGGTTCGTTTTTTGCTTCAGAAATCTTTAAAAATTTTGCCTTGATCGTTGACGAATGGGCGACCATGGATCCCGGATTACTGACTTATTTTGGGGGCAAATCATTGATGATCCAATCACACGGTCAATCCTTGATGTCCTTTTTTAAGTCGCGCTTTAAGATCAAAGGGCTCTATCTTCTGGATGAACCGGAAACAGCACTTTCCCCGGCGAGTTTGATTGAGCTGGTGAAACTACTTTCTCAAACGAGTCGTGCCGGCCATGCGCAGTTTATCATAGCAACCCACTCGCCGATTCTGCTGGCCTGCCCGGAAGCCAGAATATACCGCTTCAATGCGTCATCTTTAGAACAGGTCGATTATGAAGAAACAGAGCACTTCCAGGTTTACCGAAGCTTTATGTTGAATCCAAGCAAGTATTTGCAAGATAATTAAATGATGCCGGGCATAACCGCATTCCCTTTCGTCTGGATGCATAACGGGGACGGTTTTGACGACTTCTTAAATTGGCAAATTGTTGAAATTGGGAAATAATTTGCGCTATTTTGTCAAAATTTTATCAGATTTAAAGGCGGGCGTGAATCAGGAGTTTCCGTAAGAAATTGAAATATAAGTATTTATTAATTTTTACGGATCCTGGCTTGGATTTTGCTTGAATACATGCGAGGGTATTAACCCTATCGATCGCGGTTGGCGTTTACCATTCACCATTACCCTTTTTACGATGGCCGGCAGCGGGGATACGGTAACCGGCAGCAAATTATCCGAGTTCATGAAAAACAGCCTAAACAACATCTTTTTTTTAACTGTCTTTCCCATCTTAATGCTGTTATGCAGCTTTCCGGCAGGTGCCGATGCCAGCAGGGAATCTGATACCTTTCCGGTGTATGACAGCATTCGCCCCAATGTATCATTCTGGAAAGAAATATATACCCGATATTCAACCACCCAGGGCGTTATTCATGATAAGCGAAACCTGGCCATTATTTACGATGTCATTGAACTGAAAGACCGCAATCGCCATGGCAGTCGAAAAATCAACCGGGCGCGAATAAAAAGGGTTAAACAAAAATATAAAGGGATTCTGGCGAAACTCGCAAGGGGTGAAGCGCCTGGCGGTTCCGAGGAACAACGCGTGGCCGCTTTATTCGGAACGCCCGCGACGCCCGTCGATTTTCGAAACGCCATGCGAAATCTGCGGTGTCAAATCGGTCAGAAAGATCCGTTCCGCCGGGGTATCATTCGATCCGGTGCGTATCTGGATAAAATCCAACAAATTTTCCGTGAGGCCGGATTGCCGGTAGAATTGTCCTATCTACCCCATGTGGAATCGTCTTTTAACCCCAAGGCCTATAGTAAATTTGGTGCTGCCGGCATCTGGCAGTTTACCCGTTCTACGGGCAAACGATTTATGACCGTCGGTTATGCGGTCGATGAACGGCGGGATCCCGTCCTTTCTTCTTACGCTGCTGCGCTATTGTTGAAGCAAAATTTTGAAAAACTCGGAAACTGGCCGATGGCTATTACGGCATACAACCATGGCATTACCGGCATGCTGCGGGCCAAAAGGCGTAAAGACAGCTATGAAGCCATATTTAAAGACTACCGCAGCCGAATATTTAAATTTGCGTCCCGAAACTTTTACTCAGAATTTTTGGCGGCCAAAGAGGTGGCACAAAATTATCGGCAATATTTCGGAGAGCTTGCACTGGACACCCCAGTAGAAAGCCAGGAAGTGGTGATGGCCGGGTACGGCTCATTGCCGGAAATCGCACGGCAGCTGAAACTCGAGCTTGATATCCTCCGCGACCTGAATCCTGCCTTGCGAAATCCGGTTATTCGCGGGCAGAAATATGTACCGAAGGGCTTTCGCCTGCGTTTCCCGCTGGGATCCGGTCAAAATTGGGAAAGCATGATTGCGGAGCTGGCACCGAAAATTTTCAAAAATTACCAGAAACGCAGCCGCATTTATACGGTTCGAAGAGGAGATACGGCTGGAGAAATTGCCCGGATGCACGGCTTAAGACTTGGCGATTTGATTGCGGCCAATAATCTGGATGCCCGCGCCACCATCTATGTCGACCAAAATTTGCGAATTCCCCTGCCGGATGAGAAACCGGTTACGCTTGCCAGGATAAACCGCCGAAAAACGGGTGAGGAAAATCAAACAAAATCCAAGATATCGCAGGCGACCAAGGCACAGCCTTTAGCTGAACCCACGGTTGATATGGTAATTGCGATGAATGCAACCGCTGAATCCGGGAAAGCAACGGAAAAGAACGCGCTTGAGAGCCCACGAATCAAGCCGACAGAAGGCTTGGCCCAAAAAGCGGAAACTCCGGCACTGGCGAGACTAGAAGCCAATCTTTTTGAGGACCGGGTGGCCACAGGCTCTCAGGATCAAAAAAAGGTTGAAGATAAGCACAAAACGGCAACCTTTCCGGAGCCGGATGCCAAAGCGGCCAAGCCTGCAGTCCAGGCGCCCGAAATTAATCCGGAAATCTTACAGGGGAATTTAGCTGTTGAGCGTATCGGGTACAATCAAGGCAAACCCATCGGCACGATTCGGGTCGCAGTTGAAGAAACCCTGGGGCATTATGCCGAATGGCTGGGCATTACTGCTTGGGAGATTCGGCGCTTAAATGGATTTCCTTACGGAAAAACCATCCGTATTGCGCAGCAGATAAAAGTTCCATTGCACCAGGTTTCCAAAGAAGAATTTGAAGAAAAAAGATTTGATTATCACAAAGAGTTAAGCGAGGATTTTTTTGCTTCCTATCGTGTCGAAAAGGTTAAATTCTATTATATTAAAAAAGGGGATACAATCTGGAATCTTGCGCTTGAAGAATTTGAAGTTCCACTCTGGTTGATTAAAAAGTATAATGCCGATCTTGATTTCAATGCACTTGTGCCTTCTCAAAAGTTGATAATCCCTATCATCGAAAAAAACCAGGTCTAAAACACTTATCTTTTGCCCGATGGCGGTGTAATCCTGCCGTCCGGCTGGGCCCTCGATACAATACCGAGTATGAGTAGGATTACGAGGACGAGGTTAGGCAACGATCCTTTGTATCGTACTCGTACTCGTCCTCGGTAGTTGATACAATGTCGGGAACGAAAAGTATGAACCCTGCCTCGGAATCTTACGCAAACCGGCTTATATTGGAGGTGCGATGGTGACCAGCAATCTAAGATGGGTCTGAGCACGCAGGCCATGAGGCTCGGCAATATCACTGATGACCACATCACCGGGTTTTGCCGGCATGGTCGAATCACCTTCCCCTAAAAACTCACCTTCGCCCTCCAGAATAACCAGGCTTAGCTGGCCTTCTATATCATGGCTGTGAACCGGCAGTTCCTGTCCGGGTTGGAAATTGAAATTAAGGATTTTAAAATAAGGTGAGTCGTGCACCAGAAATTTTTTAAACGCCTTTTCGGAAAAATCGTTTTCTTCGTAAAGATTAAGCTGTTTCATTGTGGCCTTCCGTTCCTAATTAAAAGCGGTATGGGTTTAGCGCCCTGCCAAGTTGCCCGCTAGTCCGGTTGCCGGTAAAAAGTCAGAAATTATTCCGTTTTGCCAGGCTTGATCCCGTCTTGCAAAACAAACCTGACTGTTAAAGATACACCATCATAGATGAATGCCGGTACTGGATCATTGATTTAGGTCAAAAGCTTCTATAAAAAGACCCGCTATCGACGTTAGGCTGTATCCTCTTTGCCGATTAGCGGGCCACCATTATGGTAAGTGTCGTTAGAGCCGACTGTTATTTGTCATCAGGTTTTGAAACCACATTTAGTTTAGGGGCTGGGCACTGGGAGAAATGGTCACATCAATGCGCCGATTCATTGCGCGGCCCTCTTCAGTTGAATTCGATGCCAGCGGACGCATGGATCCATAGCCTACGGCAATAATTTTATCAAAAGGCAAAATGCCATTGGCAACCAGATATTGGCGAACCGCTTCTGCCCGCTGCTGGGACAGATGTTCGTTTAGCGGCTCCGGTCCGGTGCTGTCGGTATGGCCGCCGATAATGACATCGGGTTCTCCAAAGGCCCGTATAGCACGCTGGACCTTGCCGAGGAGGGCATAATTATCAGGCATGATCACCGATTGTCCAACCGGAAAGCGCATGGTTTTCAACCGGATAATCAGCTGGTTTTCTCTTTTATAGACTTCAGCTTCACTGGGATCAAAGTAATCCCTAACCTCGCTAAAAATCTGGTTTAATTTCTTTTCGGCCATAAGCCGCTCTTTCTGTTGACGGCTCTGGCCTTCCAGGGAAGCGATCTTTTGCTGCAGATCGGTGATTTCTAACTGCTGTGTTTTGATCTTGTTTGCCATAAATTCATGGTCAGCCTGATGGGCGGAAATTGTCGCCAAAATGCTTTTATTCTGCTGTTCAAATGATTGATCTCTCATATCCGGCGCTTTCAGGCCGCTGGATATGGTGTACAGTATGGCTTCCATGTTTAACGCAGTCTGTTCCGGTGTCATCTGCTGAATTTTGAAAGTCTCCCGGACAATTTCCATATGGCGCCGCGCCAAAAACAGGGCTTCATTGGCCAGCGCACTCATCTGCTCGTTTTGGTAAGGATTTTCGGTGATAAATGCATCGGCTTCCATTAATTTGTTTTTGGCAGCGGCATAGGACTCCGGAGCGATTTCATCTGATTTCTGTTTTTCGGCAGCCCGGAGCAGATTGCGAACCTCACCAATGGTGCGAATTTTAATCGCCCTTATTTCCAGTCCATGGAATTGTTCGGCAACAGCGGCCTGGTTGCGTTGCGCGTAACCGAGGTTTTCTTTTTCAATTGCCCGAGTGAGGTCTAAAAATGCTTCCTCTGCTGCCTCGTAGTCTTTGCCGAGCGCAGCCGCGCCGGCTTTGCGAGCCATTTCGCGTCTCTGGATAACTTCAGCCAGCGATACTTTGGAAACTTCCGCAATTTTTTGAGCACGGTTAAGCTCGGCCCGGCTGGTTGCAATTTTATCAAAAATTTTCGATAGCTCCGCACCTTCTTCCAGAAATTGTTTGGCATCATTGAGAGAAGACTCGGCCTTGGCAAACCATGTCGGCGAAAGTACATTTATGTTTTCGTTGCGGGCCAGCGCGACCTCCTTATCCAGCTGGTTGATCAGTTCCTGTGGATGTTCTGTTTTGGGTATCGATTCAACTTCCAATTGTCGCCCCCCGCAGGCGGTGAACAAAACAAATATCATCAAAAACCACATGATCGCTGAAAATGAGTTCTTTTGAGCCATTTAGTTTACACCCTTTCTGTTTAGATTTAAGATATTATTTTTACAAAATATTGCGATGAACAGCAAGTTAAAATAATCTAAGATCCCTCACAGACCGGTATTCATATTTTAGAAAAACCCTGCCAGCCGGTATTGTGCTTTGACCTCAAAGATATTAAGATGATATGTAGAGTCCGAATTGAGCGATAGACGCCCAATTTCATAGCCTAGCGAATATGAAAACAGCCCACATCAAAGATATTCTCTTGTCACATGGTCATGCGAATAATCGCTGTCTTTCCTGTGGCACCGATGAGAACATGGGGCGGCGGAAATATTGTTCAATCGAATGCCGTCAAAAGTTGCGCTATAGCCTCAACATGCGGACGGGTTTGTTAAAAGCGCTGAATACAAAGTATGCGACCTTTTATTTTACAACAGCTTTGATTTTTATGGACGTATTGCCTTATGGGTCGATGCACCTGTTCAGCTTTATTTTTCCGCGAACCCCAGACCGAAAACCGGTCGATGACTTCGTTATGATGGCCAATTTGCTGGGAAATGCATGGTGGGCCGAAAAGCGCCGAACCAACAAACGCTACATTGCCACACACCATGTTTTGGAAAAAGCCGAAAACCAGAAGATCACTTCAAAATCCATTAAACCGTTCGAAATCGTAGAGCCGGCCCGTATGGCCAAGTCACTGACGTTTTTAAAGCTGGGCCGTTCGGACCTGGATTCGCCCGAGCTGCAGCGGATCATAAAAAGCGCCTACCGGCAGCAGGCCAAGATGCATCATCCGGATCATAGCGGCGATGCTGCGGTCTTTCGAAAGGTTCAACATGCCTATGAACAGCTGATGGATTGGGCTGAAAACCCGACATTTACCCGGCGACGCGGCTTTCCGGACAAATGGTTTTATGAAGGCAGTACCAACCGGTGGATTCAGCCAGCGCCCTTCAAATTATCTCCTTAACTCCACGCTTAAACTTATTTCAAAACGCCCATCTTTAGGGCCAGGACGGTATTACCTTTGTAGGTTTAGCCCGTTGGCCCGTTGAGCCGGTTGAGCCCGATAAAAAGGGAATAATATCTGATTTATAATTCAGGCAGCAAATGAG
>JASFPY010000091.1:0-7504 GCA_050115755.1 Desulfobacteraceae bacterium
CTTTACTTATTGACCGATTATCGGTCTTTTGAAATCACGGCATTGCATTGTCTGGCGGGTGGAATTTTATTCACCATCGTGGGCATTACTACCGGCCTGTATACCTGGTGGTTGAACTATATGGCCAAACCCTTGCGAGCGGTAAAAATTAAAATTCCCCTTACGATTACATTGCTGATCATCCAGATAATACTCTTTGTCTGGCGCATCTCCGTTCCAGATGTTTTTGATTCCATCCAGCGCATCAACATCCTTTATCTGCTTTTCGTGCTGGCGTTGATTCCGATGATTACGATTATCGGGTGGTTTGGGGCTTCGATGACCTTCCCCGTCGAAAAATCCTAAAACTCGTTTCTGAACGCTCAGAATCAGCTGAACAATAAACCGAGCAAAGCATTTCGATCAGTTCTAATATTCCGTCGGTTTTTTTTGTGTCAGCTCTATTCTGTTGTTACATGGTTTTCTCTTCAAATCTATTCAATTCTACATTCTTTCGGACGTTATGTGGCTCAAAAATGCGACCATTCATTACTATATAGGCACCCGGTAAGAGAATCTGGGCCGCAGTGACAGCGCATCCTATATTAAACACCGCATCGCTATCTCGGAATTGGGCAGGATACATCGATCCAGTCATTACGATCGTTTTACCTGGAATATTATTAAGTACCTTTGCGGTATCAATCATTGTATCTGTGCCGTGAGTGATAACAACTCTTTCCAATGGAGTAGACTCTACAATTTTCCTTATCCGTTCCCGGTCTTCATCTGTGATATCGAGGCTGTCTTTTCTAAGAATAGATTCAACCTCGTAGTCCAGAACAACATTAGCTCGCTCCAAAACTCCTTTTGCTTGTGGATCTCCAACCTGATAGTCTGATTTCTGGTCGAAGTAAACCTTGTCGATCGTGCCGCCCGTTGTGTAAATTTTGATTTTCATATTTGTATGCATATACCCAAATCGATGGGCTTTTTCAATTAAAATTAAAGGTTCTGGAAACTGGTGATAATTGAGGATATCTCAGTTTAGCCAATTTTGCAGATATGAAATGTATGCCAAAAGGCGCTAGAGACTGAACAGGCGTAAGGCTTTTAGTCTAGGACCACGTGGCAGGCATCTTCATGTTTTTTGCAGGAGATGGATTGAGCACCGGCCTTGACGCCCACGCCCAGAATTCCCATACGCTTTAATTCAAACGTATGCGTCAGGGTCAGGCTGACGTTCTGAAATGCCTGATGTAAATCCTGGCTGTTGAAGCGATCTTTATCCGGGTGAACCACGATATGTTTTGTGAAAAAGTTTTGGTAAAGGCTTGGATAGTATTCTTCCATGAAATAGACGCCGCCGTGTTTCAGCACCCGGGCAACTTCAGCCAGGCCGTCTCGCCAGGCAGGGACATGATGCAGAAATCCAAAACCGAAGATTGCATCCAGAGAATCATCTCTTATCGGGAGTCGGGCGGCATCCCCGATACAAAAAGAGATGGGCTTTTTATTTTTGCCGTTTAGCCGCCGGGATGCTTTTTTGATCATTTTTGGGTCTAAATCCAGAAGATAAAGATGAATGGGTTGGTAGGCTTCATAAATGAGCCTGGCGCCGACACCCCGTCCGCAACCGATTTCTAGAATAGTCGTACCGGCCTGCAAAGCCACCGTGCTTTTAAACCACCGCATGACCAGATGCTGTTTAATTTGTCTGACCGGACTGTTTACAAACCAGCGTTCAATTCTTCCGAGTTTCATAAAGCGAATTTTCAAATTTGGGTTTTTACATCTACTTCACTGCCAGATGAATAACCGCGATTCCGTTCGTCAGGCTGCGGTAGGTTATCTGTGAAAAACCGATTTTTTGTAACAGTTCTGAAAGTTCAGCCGGCAGCGGAAACATTCGGATGGATTCCGGCAGATGCGTGTAAGCTTTTCTGGAGCCGACAATCAGTTCGCCGAGCAACGGCATGACATAAAACGAATAGAAATCATATAGCCAGCGAAAAACCGGCCAGACCGGTTTTGAAAACTCGAGGCACATGAGTTTCCCGCCGGGTTTCAACACCCGGTGCATTTCTTCAAACCCCTTTTTCATATGGGTGACATTCCGAATGCCGAATCCGACCATCGCAGCTTCGAAATGCCGGTCAGGAAAAGAAATATACTCGGCATTTCCCTGAACATAGCGCAAACGGCCTTTGATTTCGCTATCGAAAACTTTGCGCAGACCTGCTTCGATCATGGCGCGATTCATATCATAGATAAAGACCCGACCCGCCGGACCGACTTTTGCGGCAGCCAGAATGGCCAGGTCACCGGTTCCGCCGCATACGTCCAGGACGCGATCGCCGGGCGCCAAATTTAACATTCTGACTGCCATGCGCTTCCAGGCGTGATGAATGCCAAAACTCAACAGCGTATTCATAAAGTCGTAGTTACGGGCCACGGAATTAAAATGCTGCATAACGCGACCGGTTTTGTCCGGTGTGCGAATTATCTCATAACCGAAGTAAGCCTTGCCGGCACCCTTTTTGTCGCTATAGATCTGCTTTTGTCGTTTTTGTTTTTCAAGCCATCCCATTTTTTGCGATACGCTGTTTTCCGTTTTTGGTCCCTTTTATAGTCAAAAAAATTCGCCTTATTCATAAAAACAGGAATAACATAATCAGGTTAACGTTAAAGTTCAACCCAAAGTATCGCCTTGCGCCGGCAGGGCAAGCTTTCCGGCTGAAGATGCTCAGGCATCAAATTACAGGTTTTTAATATCTGTGATCTGAAATTTTGGGATTGGGGTTCTTGGAAATTCTAAGAGGAAAAACTGAATCGGACTTGGCTATACTGACGGGTCGGAAAGTTTTACATTCATACCCTTAAAGTGAGTTGGAAGAATGATTATGGGCTGTTTGCGAAGACCGCGCCCTGTTTTTTTATGCCTCGGCAAATTTCTTCGCCAGGTCATAATCAATCGCGTAAATGCATATTTCCTTGGCGCCCTGCTCCGTGTATTTGCATTTTTGGCACAGATTGTTGATCAGATAGGCCACATCATCTCTGATCCGTTTATCATAGGTTTTAAAATCCTCCTGATCGTAATCCTTGATGGCGCGGCGAAAGTTTTCGTTTTTAAGAAAGGGATCCAGCACTTTTTCCTTCAAGTTGTACACGTAACGGTCGTGCATGGACTGATAAATCTTTGTTTCTGTGATTGGCAGGCTCTCAACCATGATCTCCTGGGTCAGGGTTTTGGAGGCGTATTCTTTTTGGGTTTCATTGCGAAATGCTTTGCGCTGATTTCGATCCGCTTTGGGCCCGAGCAATTTGGTTTCAATATTTTCCAGAAATTCTTCGGTAATTTCCAGTTTTTCCCCGGTGTAGGTGCAGGTTTCAACCGAACCGATTTCAAAATTAATCGCAAACAGGTAGTTTTCAATTTCCCTGGCTATCTGCTCTTCATTGTAATAATAAAGGGATTCTTTGACCTCCTGCAGAATCGTGTAATCATACATGCGCAGCAACGAATCCAAAAATCCCTGGGGTATCAGATCTTTTATTTCCTTGCGGGCTTTGGTGAAAAAGTTGCACAGGTCCGACATGTTGATGAGTTTATCTTCTTTAGCGTAGGTCGAATAAAATATATTGAAAATGTTGATGGAATCACGCCCGGAGATGCCTTTGTCGCCTTCCGTTTCAGATTCGCCGATAATTTTGCGCCGTCGCTTGGCGGTCAGCCGCTTGCGGTCTTTTTCCGACAGCCAGGTGGGAATATATCCGGTGTAGATTTCCATTTTAAGCAGTTGTAAATTTTCATCACAAAAAAGGCGATAACGGGCCGGGTCATTGATCCAGTCCAGCATCGCGTCGGATTTGGCATTCAGACGGGTGGAAATTATGACCCGGGCAAAATTGTGAAGCACTCTGGGCAAAAAGCGTTCATCGATGTGCCGGCCAAAAATATTGCGATAGATTTCCACTTCGGTTGACAGGTCCATAACATAGGGAATCTTGATGTATTCCACCCGGTCAAGAAAGGATTGAAAACCCTGAATGTTTTTTTCATCCTCAGGGTTCATGACCGCCAGCAGCAGGGAATTGACGTTTTCCTCGATGTCTTCCACTTTATGAATGCCTTCGCTGATAATATTGTGCAGCTCGATTAAGCGCTCGGTATTGTGAGACTTGATGTCCATCAGTGCATAAATCCCGTTATTCGTTTTGGCATACTGGGAAAAGATGTATTTGACCAGATTGCTGTCTCTCAATAAATTGTTGATCTGCCGCTGGAGCATCATGTTGCTCATTACATTTTGCTTTAAGGGCCGATCGCCGGGGTTAAAAACACTGATGCCCTCGCCCAGGCGCCGGCTGAAGCGATAGGGTCGCGCATACAGCATTTCAAAGACCCGCTGCGGGCTTTTAAGCAGGGAAATAAGCGCATCATACAGTGAACTGCAAATCGTGCAGGGCTGATCCTTGAATACCCACTCATATTCCTTTTCGGTTGAAAGCTGCCATTTGAATTTATCGTTTTTAAATAAATCGTCGAAGAATTCCCGCCGGTAATGTTTGGGGATCATCAACAGGGGATTGTCATGACTCGGGCAGGGAATTTCAACATAGGTTTCCGCCATATAAGATTCGTGGGCATCATCGAGTATTTCTTGGGGGTTGCCGGCTGAATCCGACGGGCGCTTGCTGCCTGCGGAATCGCTGGCGGAACCCTCCAGCAGAGTGGCCAGCTGCCTGAGGATGGGATGGTCTTCATAATCTCGGAATTGGCCGAATATCTTGCGATCAAAACGCCACACCGTTTCATAGCGCATGCCGCCATCGGTATTGGCATATTCCTCAAACTTGGTTAGCATATTGTTTAAAAACGTACTTTTGCCGCAGCCCGGTGGACCTTTAAAAATATAGATCTTGTTTTGCTGGGTGCCGCGCTTGAGGGCTTCCACCAGTTTGACGAGGCGGTTGGCAAACAATCTGTCGGCAAAAAACGGGTTGTCTGCTCCTTCCACAAACAGTTTGCTGCAATCGTAGCTGGCAAAATCGATGGATTCGGGATCATCGGGGTATTCATCGACACCTTCCCCTACATAGTCTTTTATCATATCGTGAAACACCTGAAAAATACTGCGCGTCACCGTTATCGGACGGGCAACCAGTTCGTTGAGAAACTCCTCAAAGGAAATCGAAGTGCGCTGCTCCCTGGCGCTCATGTTCTGGTTGAGATTGAGCATGGCCTTTTTAATGCTGCCCTCGTCGTTGACCTCTACCTTGGCGGCTTTTTCTTCCTTTTTCAAAGCACGTATGGCTTTTTTTACTTTGCCCATGCGGCGTCTCCGATTTTAACTTGCTGCAGGTTTGTGAACATCTGAGTTCGTCAGGGCCACTCTGGAAAGCTTGCGGTCTTTCATGGTGTATAATGCCCGTTGCCATTTTATTTCCAATTGTTCGGTATCATTCTCCGACGGCATTGCCAGGCCGGGAATCGGAATACGTACTTTGGCGGGTTCGACTTTTTCGACTTCACTCGTCTCCAGTTTGACCGGTGCTCCCCACAAATACTCAATTCCCATCATCGTATTGGCAATAAATTCTTTAACCAGCGGCTTGCCCTCGAAGTGATGGTAGAAATAAAGTTCGCCGTTTTTGGATTTTTCCGCATCAATGGTGATGTGCGGTGGATGATAAAGGCTGTCAAAGAGCATCTGGCGGTAATCTTTTGCTTTACGGCTTTTGACATAGTACTCCCAGACGCCTTTGTTCTGGTTAATGCGCTTTGCAGCCACAAACAGCTTGGTGCGGTTGATAAAATCCTGATCGACAAATGTGTTGATAAACATAAAATCGTTTAAATTTTCGCGAACTTTAAATACAAACGCTTTGCCGGTTCCGGTTTTGGCATCAAACTTTTCTCTTTTTCTGGCATCCAGCAGCCGTTTAAATTCAATCGAATACTTGCCTTTATCCGCCAGTTCTTCGATGTAATGGAAAATCCGCATTCCGAGAGCATAGGGATTCAATCCCACGCGGGGCAATGAGGTAACAAAGGCGTTTGTGCGGGCAAAATCGACCTCGTGCCCCTCGATGCGGTCATCCTGCAGAAACAGCTTTTCGTGCCAGTAGCTGGCCCAGCCCTCATTCATGATTTTTGTTCGAATTTGGGGCTGGAAAAACAAAGAGGTCTTGCGAACCATCTCGATAACCGGCTTCATCCAGCGGTTTTCTTCTTTGTTTAACAAATCCGAATGTTCCAGGATATGCTGCATCAAATCCAGCCGTTGGTAACCATTTTCCTTGAGGTGCTTTTTATAGATGGCATCAAACTCTGGATATTTTCGAAGCACTTCCGCAAAAAAGGCCTTTTCACCGTGGGCTTTGCTGGTTTTGGTGCAATCGTTATACCTTTCAATTTCTTTAATATATTCGGTTACTTTTGTTTTTTTAACAGACTGCAGAAATTCGTCAAAATAAAAATCGAGCATTTTCGATTTGGCCGTTACCGGTGGTCGGTTTAAGGCGGAGAGTTCATTGTGGTATCCAACCAGATTATCGATACCGCGGGCAAACTCAATAACATAATCCAGCCAGCGGCCCTTTTCAGATCTGAATTTAGCGATCATCCGTTTATCCGAAAGCGCCCGACCGGTAAAATCGTAATCCCAGGTGTGCCGAAAATACAAATTGTTCTGAAAAAAATCGATATGGGCCAGCACGTGGTAAAAAATCATGACATTCATCCAGTCCGGATTGTTATCATTGTAGTATGAGATTGCCGGCCGCGTATTGATCACCGTTTCATAAGGATTGCTGGGATAAAGCTCGTAGCGGCCCTTTTCTTTAAGGACTTCCACATCGTGTACCCAGTAATCATAAAGGGTTGGGATCATTAATTTGGGTGTGAGTTCGAGCAAATCGCGATTGGTGACGATATACTCCAGGGTTTCATCCTCAAATTGCAGCCCGGCTTCCCGGGCCCGCTCTTTGCACCCTTCCATTATATTTTTGGTATGCTGGTTTATTAATTCCATAATATTAATTGACGATTTATTATTGGCGATTGCCTATTTAAGGATTTGAATCAATTTTTTATTCTAAAATAAAGCACGCTTGAAATGAGAGAATTCCGCAAATCTTCAATCTACAACAGTCAATAGTCAATTTGACGTTATTCAGAAATTAAATTCTTGATCCCTTCGATCAGGCGCGGTTCGTCGGCACTCTGGTTCATGACATCCAGTCTGATTAAATTCGGTTTTTCCGTCAGCAGCCCGGACTTTTTCAGATATTTTTCGACTTCGGTGTTGTGGGTGTTTTGCGCACTGTGTTCGGCGATGGAAATTCCGACCCGATTGGCGTATTTCAACATTTTTTCAAGCTGGGGTAAGGATTCTTTTCCGTCCGTATCCCAGTCATCGCCATCGGTGCCGTGAAAGATGTAAATATTGTAGTCCCGGGCCAGGTTTTCTTTTTCAACAATTTCGTTGACCAGGCGGTAGGCGGAAGATACCTGGGT
>JASFPY010000092.1:0-7477 GCA_050115755.1 Desulfobacteraceae bacterium
CGCTTTGATATCGCAGAAAGTGTTCTGCATCGTATCCAGACCGACGACATCGCGTTGATGTTCTTTGCCTTGCGATGGCTCAAATTTTCGCTGTTCGGTGAAAAGACGTTTGAGATCAAAGTACCACTCCGGTCCGCCGGCGACCATTCAAACTAAAAGTGGTTTCAAAAGCCCATCTCCCCGCGTTATAAAATCGTAAAAATACTTTATTCTTCGATGATACCATCTTTGAGGGCGTCGGCGGACCACACCGGTATCGGGACGAACTTGCCGGTATCCGGATCCAGACGGCAGCGATAGGATGCGCGGGTGGCCTGCTGTTCCCACATCCGGTCCCACCCATTAATAAAGTAAGGACACGCATCGTTGAAACAAATGTAAAAAAAATCATTGGGCCACGTGGAAGCGACGGGAACCTGCCACTTTTTCATGTCACTGCCGCAATGGGGACATATGGGTGCTTTAAGATCTTGCATCGCTTTGTTCCAATTTCCTAAGATATAGCCTGCCATTGATGTTTTTTCAACTAGGCCGAATTTTCCAAATCCTTCAGGTGAAGTATCGCGCTTTCGATCATCCGTTCCCCCCCTATTCTCTCGCTTGCTGCCACCATGGCAGGCAACGCCTCAACGTTGTCGAACTTTCCCAGTGCATTGCCGGCCCAATTGACGATATGCGGGCTTTCATGATCCAGAAATCCGAGTAGCATTCGATATGCAGAGGGGGTTTGAATGTTGCCAAGAACCGATATGATACCTGTTTTAATAGGATCAAATTTTTTTTCCTTTGCAAAAGCCTCACCTATATACGGTACCACCTCTTCCCCCCGCTTTTCCAAATAATGGAGGCAGGCACCGGAGGCATACGCAAAACCGAACATGGAGATATCGATAAGCGAACGGGTGGATAGCTCGGTCGGATAGGCTGACAGAATTTCAGGCACAAAAATACCTGTCCAGGAGTAAATAATGACATGTGGAAGAAGATACGGTATGACTTGCGGCCCCACACGCTTGAGTTTTTCCAGGGTGTCCTTTAAGGCCTCGCGTCTCATCTCAAGACCCTGTGAGTGCTTTTGTGGAAACCGGCTCACATCGTCCGCCGTTTGAAGCGTGCGGATAAGTTTGGTGATTCGTGCGTCTTCTTTCAAGGGGTACTGATTTTGGTAATCTCCGGCTTTCGATGCGATCCAGTATTTTTGCATCCAGGTCAACGGCGGGTAATAATAAGCCAAAGCCGGATGATCGATATCGGCATCCCGATAATGCCCTTTTTCGATGAAATATGCTTTTTCCGATTCTGAAACAGCCAGCCGCTGTCGGCATATTTCAATGGCCGCATCGCACGATTTTAGATATAGATGAGCGGTTACCAGAATATCATGAAGTCTGTCTTCGTTGGGATAATCGATAAGCAGCTTTGATGCCTGTTTGCAAGCTTCGGTGTAGCGCCCGGTACCGAGAAGTGCAAAGGTCTCTTCTATTTTTTTAATAAGCCGCTCCTGCTCTTTCTGTCTGACCCGACGATTCCCTGTCCCGTCTTCATTTTTTGTCCGCCTGATCGCCTCATGATCACTTAAACAACAGTTTTTGTATTTTTTACCCGAACCGCAGGGACAGGGCTGATTGCGCCCAATTTTTTGCGGCGGCACTTTCGCTGCCTTCAATCGCTCGCGTTCAACTTTCGCCAGCAGATCATTCCGCATCCTTAAAAGATCTTCCCGCTTCATACCCGCTTTTTGGGCGATGGCATCCAGATCCCCTCCCTGAAGCAGTTCCAGAATCGGTTCCAGCTCTTCTTCGGACATGGTGTCTAATTCATTATTGCCGTCAATGATCATCAGAATCCTCTTTTTTTAACTCATATTTTTTGGTAAAATTCGATGCAAGCCTGTGCAAAGCCGGCCGCATAAGACTGAAAATTGAAGCCTTTGTCCTTCAGGTGCTGGCTTAAAATTTCCGCCCGAAATAAATCCCAGCCCGGCGGGATTCCTCCTGCCCGATACACTGCCGCAACTTCATCATAGTCCGCTTCATTCCGCGCAAAATGAACGCCTCTTGCATACCCTTTCTGATACCAATTATCGTTAACTCCCTTTTCCTTTGGCTGCATGGTTAGGACCTGAATGTTTAAAAATGGCTTTCGGTTTTCAAAATATACGGCAGCCGCACGAGAGGACCAGGCTCATGCGGCTGCCCATGGAGGATACCCGTATGGCATTACCAGGTATCTTACCAAACTCGTATCTATCTCAGCAGCAGCCCCACTCGGCTTTTGCGTATTGCTGATCAAACGTACGGAAATCGTCGGGGCTGAGAATGTGAATTCCTTCTTTATCGAATTTCAATAACCGATATGATTCGATTTCATCCTGTTCATCAACGATCTCATCACAAAGTTCCACCAAATCCTTTACCGCTTCTTTATGGGTCTCCACGGTAGCACGGATCTGCATCATATTCGGTCTGTTGGGATCTTTTTGATAACCCGCTAAAATGACCTCTGTCATCTGGTTATCGCTAATCGGTACGGGAAAAACCGCAACATAAATTTCCGTCACCCGCTCCGTAATTTTATGGCGCCTTTCAGGGCTCATGCTTTATCTGCTCCTGTAAATTGAGCAACATTTTGAAAACAAGCGCAAAAATGTATGGTGCCGGGCGCCGGTATTCGGCGCCCGGGAATAAACAACGCTTACATCCCAACGACTTCTTTGATGTCCACGAGATGTATGATGGGTCGTGTAAGCATGGTAAACTCATCTTTTTCGGCATCATAAACCGAATTTACAAATACCTTTCCCCACTTGTCTTCGTCCAACTTGCGGAAATCAGAGCGATAGTAATACCCGGGCCATCTGGTTTCCTCACGGTACAGCTTGTGGCGCGTATGGGCTTCAGCGATCTGAGTCCGGTGAATATTTTCCCAGCATCGCATCAACTCATGGAGGTTCCGGGCTGCAAGTTTCGGCAGATCTTCTTTGAGCAACTTGATCAGATCCAAGGCAATGTTAAGCGTTATCGCGCTGCAGTTGTAGTTGGAGCCCCATCCGGCCACATATTCATCCATAATCTTGTTGAGACGAAAGATGGCCATTTTAGGCGTAATATAGTTGGGATTAACCTCTTCCACCGGCAGATCGTATTTCTTGTTGGTTGTCCCAAGGGTTGTGTAGTTCTTGTGCTCTTCGTAATGCTTGAGTGGCAGCACAATCTCCTCCTTGAGCTTTTCTACTTCTGCCTCGTCAAACTCGGGCATTTCCGGATTCTCGACGCAGTATTTTACTGCGGCCTTGGCGGCAATTCGGCCTTCTGTAAAAGAACCGGAGGAGAACTTGTGACTTGAAACGCCGACACCGTCACCAGCGGCAAACAGGCCTTTAACCGTGGTCATCCGATTGTAGCCCCAGAAATACTCATTTTTGGATTCTTCCGTCTGAATATCTTCGGGACCGCTGCACCATGCGCCGGAGGCGCCGGAGTGGGATCCGATGAAGTAAGGCTCGGACGGCATGATCTCAGAAGGTCCTTCTTCAGGAAAAACGTCTTTCGACGCCCAGAGGATCGCCTGACTGATGGTCATGTCGAGAAAATCTTCCCATGCCTCAGCTTCAAGCTTCTTCAGTTCCTTCTTATAGGCCTTTTCATCCGGTGCTGTTTCGGCAAGCTTGGCAATGGCTTTATCCGTGTGGATAAAGATGGGGCCGTCACCTTTCTCGTACATCTCGATCATCATCAGGTGGTTTCTGAGGCAGGTCGGTATCGGTTTAACCTCTCCGTAAGGTGGCCAGTTGTGAAGCTCGCCGCCTTCAGCCAAACCTTCCGCCATATAATTGTAACCGGTTGCCGAAGTCGCCGACGCCTTGAACAGGAGAAACCAGGCACCGACCGGGCCATAGCCGTCTTTGAACCTGCCGGGAATAAAAACGACTTCCTGAGAGGTCATTTCAGCGCCAGCGGTTGTTGTCAGGTACGAACTTGAGCCGGCATTCCAGGGCGGGTACCATGCCCGGCCGAGACCTTCTCCGGTGGAGCGTGGTCTGAAAACATGAACGGCACCGCCTGCGCAAACAATACAGGCCTTGAACTTAAAAACATATATTTCAGGATCCCTCACGCTGAACCCGATGGCACCGGCCACCTTGTTTTTATCATTTTTATCCAGCAGCAGCCGAACGACAAATACCCGCTCGATGATATCGTCCATACCGATGGCGTTCTTTCCGGCTTCCGCTACGATGGCTTTATAGGATTCACCGTTGATCATCAGTTGCCAACGGCCTTCATGGACATAATTGCCATCCGGGTCCGTCCAGATCGGCAAACCAAACCCTTCGAACATGTGAACCGTTCCGTTGACGTGTCTGGAAATATCCATGACCAGATCGTCTCGGCAAAGCCCCATCAGATCTTGTCGCACATAGCTAAGATAATCGACCGGCGTGTTTTCACCCTGATATTGATTGATGGCGGAAAGCCCCATCCCCACAGCACCACTGCGTTCCATGGCCGCTTTATCGACCACGGTAATTTTGACATTATTTTCTTTGGCCCAATGGGCACCTTCCACGCAAGCGCCGGTTCCGGCCATACCCGGACCGATTATTAAAAGGTCAGTTGTTACTTCGACAGTCTTGAATTCCTGCATAACTCATCACCTCCTTTAGTCTCCGAGTGTCCAGAGTTTGTCGGCTCTTAAGGACGCCGGTTCCGTGAACAGAAGCTCATCATCCAGGTTACCTGGGCCAACGCTGAAACCACCGTCCGGTTTGGCTTCCCCCTCCGGTGTTGTGCGGATGGGAAATTTAAACCGCTTGATCGTTCCGCCCCTGAACTTGACAGTCCACATGATGTCTTCGGTCCCTCTCATGGGAACAACACTCGCGCCCAGAGGTGTAAAATCAGCATATCCCCGGACTTCGATCGCCTGAGTCGGGCAAATCTTAACGCAGTTATAACACTCCCAACACATGTCCGGCTCACAGTTATAGGCTTTCATGCGTTCTGTATCCAGCACCATCAGATCATTGGGGCAGATATACATACATGCTGTCTTATCTCCGCCCTTACAACCATCACATTTTTCTTCAATGACAAAACTAGGCATTAGTCCCTCCTTTTCATTCAATTAAACTTTTCAAGCGTCTCTTTGGCGTTCAGGCTAATAATTCATCACCTCCTTGCATCCCTGCAGCCAGTAGCGTGAGCCTTTGAACACAACACGCCTTTCAAATATTTAATTCCAATGCATTTATTGCGGGATACCCCTTATCTTAATGTCGATTTCAGACCTCGACGTCAGGCGCTGCGCCATCACGGCGCAGTACGAGTTTAAATTATTTTTGCAATATCTATTCCATGCCGAAATACCGGATTGATATAACGATAACATGCTGATTTACTTTATATTAATTAATAAAAATCGATTGGGTTTCAGATAGTGGGATTGGGAGGAGGGTACAAAATGAGGATTTTAGATATGCTGAAATCCTCTTTTTTAACCGCAACGGCCTGTCACCTGTTAATATGCGAACAGGTGTCGTAAGCTTTTTGATAAGTTTTATATGAGCGGTCGGGGTGTTTTTTCAATTTATCTCATGTTCTTATTTGAAAAACGCCGATCTGTCCTTGTTTTTCATTATAGAATCTATCCAGTAAGGCATGAATCTGTCTACAAAATGATAGCGGCCTCGAGGCGTCTTGAAAAGAATCCCTTTTTTTATAAGAGAATCAAAAGACGCCTTGATTGATGACGAGGGGCCGATGCCGTGTTTTAGTTGAAAATCCCTTGAGAAAGGCTTTGCTGTCTGATCTTTGCTCAGGGCAATCAACAGCAGTTGTTGGGGTTGCGAGGCCGTACGCCAGAGCATCTCGTAATGGGGCGAATCCTGCTGCGCAATAATCACCGGCAGCTTTTTGATCAGTGCTGTATTAATGGTTTCTGTTTCCCTGGCATGCTCCCACATGACGTTGCACAGGCGTTGAATATTATATGGGACATCATTTCCAATTTCAAAAATCCGCTTCAAATTATCAGCATTTATCGTGAAACCGCCCTTATTGAGCCAGCCTGAGATAAATTTGGTGTAGGCACTTCGTTCAATCGGCCCCAACTCCATGATTCGCCCTAACTTATAAAAGGCACGCTTGCGGTCACGAATCATTGAAAGCATTACCGATTCCTCGGAACCGGAGAAAATATAGCTGATATGCGTCTGTTTCTGTATTTCCGAACGAATGGCTTTTTCGATCGACTGGCCGTTGTATTTTTCGAGGTCGGAAAACTCATCGATGATCACGACCAGCTTTTTTCGCTTTTTAGCGGCCAGCTTTTCGCTGTGGCGCATTCCCTCAAGGAGAGCCGAAAGCGAATCCTTTTCTTCTATCGCAAGCTCCAGGCCTGCGCTGATTGTCCCATCCGGTTCCACTGTTACTTTCGGGCGGAGCCTCTGAAACCCGGCAAACATTTTAAGAAGCTTGTCCTTATTTGTTTCAAGAGCCTCGGTGGTAAGGGTTGCCAGAGCACCTGAGAAGCTTCTGATATCGGGGAATGCATTAAGGTCGATATATGTACAAGCCACCGCATCGCGCTTGAGCATTTCAACAAGATTCAGCAGCACACACGTTTTGCCATACCTTCGGGGAGACACCAAAAAAACATGGTTTTGGTTCAGCATCTCGCGTTTGAGCTCTTTTAACTCGCTTTTACGGTCTGCGAAATAGGGCCCGCGAACCGCACCGCCATACTTAAAAGGGTTTTCCATAAATGAGCCTCGATTAATACGTGTTTTACGATTCGTTATTAACGTATCGTAAAAAGCGTATTATAACCGCACATTGATGTCAAGACAAATTGATCTGTATGGCTTTTCTGGCACGCCAGATCGGTGCCGCAAGGGTTAACCGGAATATCCGCGACAAGCGGATGACTATCTTAATGGCCTAAGTGGTTGACACCCCTATCGCCTTTTTATAACTTACATGGGGTAAGGGTCTTTTTGCAGCTCAAAAAAACTTCCTGAAAATAGAAATATAATGGTAGATTTCCCCCGGCAACCGACCCGAAAGCAGAAGACATTGATCAGGTGTCTTTGGAAAAATGCATTCCATCCGCAATAGGCATCGAAGTCGGTGACATTCCCCAAGAGACCCCGTTCGGACGAAAAAAAATCGAAGATCAATTGAAAAAGTGGGATGATGAATAATAAGCGCATTGGCATCCGCAAGCCAAAAATTTTATATAATCTGCAGCTCGAATTTTTTACAATGATTCGGCGACATTCGAAATGAAGGGAGGAAACATATCTATGGCAGAATATTTAAAAAAGGCCATTGAAAGGCCGGAGGAAGATATTTCCGAGGTCAGAAAAATCGTCAGTCAGATTCTGGAGCGAGTGAAAAAAGAAGGCGAAGCGGGACTTCGCTATTATTCCGAAAAATTCGACAATTGGTCGCCCGAACACTTTCGGGTATCCAAA
>JASFPY010000093.1:0-7470 GCA_050115755.1 Desulfobacteraceae bacterium
GCCAAGTTTCTGTGCCCCTGCGCCGGCACCATCAGCCTGATGCCCGGAACCGGCTCCAACCCGGCCTTCAGACGGGTGGATGTGGACACGAAGACCGGCAAGGTGTCGGGACTGTTCTAAACCAATGGTTCAAATATAAACCACAGTGGGGTCTGGAAAGCTTATCCAGGCCCCATTTTTTATACCACGAGTGAATATCCAATATCGAACAAGGAATAATGAATGTCGAAGGTTAAAAAAAACAATTGATGATAAGCTAATTTCGATTTTTGTATCAAGCGTAAAAACCGCTTAGCAAAACAAAGAAAAACTTCATAATTCGAAATTCCTTGTTCGATATTCGATATTCAAAAATAATAACCTTAGCTTACCCCTTTTAGGCAATAACCTATTTTTCATCTTAATACATAAAACATGCGCGTCCTGTTAATTAACCCCTATTACCCCATTTCTGAGACGCCTTCACCACCGCTGGGGCTGGCTTATCTCGGTGCGGCCCTGGAAAAGGCCGGGGTTCAGGTGAAGATTCTGGATTATGTCGTTTATCCGTATCGACGCCAGGATCTTGAATCTGTTTTGAAAAAATTTAAGCCTCATGTGGCGGGCGCTACCGCCGTTAGCATGACATTTAATCATGCCAGGCAGATTCTTAGCACTGTAAAGGCCGTTGATCCCGAAATTCTGACAGTTATGGGAGGACCGCATGTCACATTTTGCGCACAGGAAACCCTGGAAACCTTCGCAGACCTGGATGCTGTTGTCCTCGGTGAGGGAGAACAAACGATTGTCGAGCTCTTAGGTGCGGTTAAATCCGCTCTCAATTTTGATACGGTCAATGGCATCGCATACCGGGCGGGGTCAAAAATTGTGACCACGCCAAAACGAAAGCGGGTCCAGGACCTGGATGCACTGCCATTTCCGGCCAGACACCTGACACCGCTGGGCAGATACCGGGCGCTGGGGATGCCCATCAGCCTCACCACCAGCCGCGGATGCCCCCATCGGTGCATTTTTTGTGTCGGCCGCAAAATGGGCGGTACGAAGGTCCGTTACCACAGCGCTGAACGCGTGGCCACCGAACTGCAATATCTGGCAAATCTAAAATTTCATCAAATCAACATTGCGGACGATCTTTTCACCGCTAATCATCATCACTGCCTGGCGGTCTGCGAAGAAATTTTGAAAAGAAAATTAAAAATCAATTGGACCTCATTTGCGCGGGTCGACACGGTATCAGAACAGCTTCTGTCAAAAATGAAAGCCGCCGGGTGCACGGCCGTCAGTTTTGGGATCGAATCGGCAAACCCGACGATCTTAAATAGGATCAAAAAAGGAATCACCGTTCATCAGGTGCGAGATGCAATTCGCTTATGTCGACGGGTGGGGATCGGCGCCTATGCATCCTTTATCCTCGGCCTTCCGGGTGAAACGCCGCAAACGATGAAAGAGACCACAGAATTTGCAGCAAATTTGCAGCAAGAAGGTCTTGCATACGGGTTTCACATTTTAGCCCCTTTCCCCGGGACCGAGGTTCGCGCCCAAAGTGACCGTTTGGGAATCCGGATTTTAACGGATGATTGGTCAAAGTATGATGCCAACCGCGCGGTGATCGAGACCGCTTGTGTCAGCCACCGAATGCTGGATGCTGTGGTGATTGACTGGGAAAATCAATATGACCGCTACCTGGGTGATATTCAAAAAAATATCCGGAATGGAACCGCCACTGAAGATGAGATCAGCCAAATCACTAACCTTGAAAACGCAGTGGCGCTTTATGACTTGATGATGCAAAATCAAATTGAAACATGTGGATCGATATCGCTATCTGAAAGGGATTCTGGAATCAACAAAGAACAGAGCCTTGCGATACTCATCGATCGCATAACACGTTCCAGCGGCATGGACCCTGACAAACTCAAGGTCGCACTGCAGCAAATGATTGAAAATGAGAATTTAAAATTAAACCATAGAAACGGCAAGTTCAGGTGGGAGTGGGATAATTTTCTGGAAGTGCCTAAAATGACTAAAGTGAACTAAAGTGCCTAAAGTGAAGGTGTCGCTGCGCTCCGTACTTTTATAAAATGATAGAATTCATCAACTTTAGTCACTTTAGATCACTTTTAACTATAGTCACTTTTTTGGGTTGGCGTTTTGAAACCACTTCTACTTCATTTCCCATATAACCGAGAGCTTCTTAACTTCCTCTGCGGTCTGCTGCACTATTGCTTCGATGTGGTTGGCCTTTAAACCGAGCCGGTCGGCCACCGGACCAAATGGTTCGATATCAATCCCCTCTTCTGTTTTTACGATACCCGTCATCAACCCCACCTTGTTGGCAACATGCACAATATCGCTCAGGGTACAGGTATTTTCACAGGATTCAGGGTCATGGTGCCATTGAACGGCATTAACCAGTTCGGCCGGAAAAGACCATTTGTGCAATATTTGGCCCCCGATTTCAGCATGATTGGTTCCCAGCACCATGGATTCGGCAACATCAAAGCTTATCCCCTTTGTCACCATGGCCTGGATTTGCTCCAGATCTTGCTTCACGAAGCCGCCCAGTATCAGTTTGCCGACATCATGAAGCAGGCCTGCGGTGAAAACTTCATCCGCATCGGGTATTTTCAGGGCCTTCACCAATAATTCTGCCGCCACGGAAACCGCTATGGAATGCCGCCATAATTCCCCGCTGCGCAAATCATATCCGGGGACGGCTTTTTTCATTAACGGGCTCATGCAGATGGTCGTCACCACCTGCATCAAGCGTTTCCACCCCAACAGGATAACAGCCTGTTTAATCGAACTGACTTTGGTGGGGATGCCAAAATATGCAGAATTGGTCAGTTTCAGAATGTTGGCGGTAAGCCCCGGATCATATTTTACAATATTTTCTACTTCAGATGGCGTCGAATCCGGGTTGTCAAGAAGTGGAAGCAGCTTTGCTGCCGTAGCCGGCATGCCCGGAAACGCTTCGACTTCCAGCATAATGCGCTTTAATTTCTGATTGTCCACAGGGTTTCCTCCCCCGCAGTGCCCGGTCAAAAAAGGGCACCTTCATATAAGCCTATATCGGTCGAATGGGCCAGAAACTTGAGGAGATCTTCCTTTTTGGGTGTCAGGTGCCAGTCTTTAGCCTGCAGGAAACATAGGACTGAGTGCTGAGTGTTGAGGTATACCGAATTAGAAATTGGCGGGAAACAAATGTGCCAGCTTATGCCGGAAAACGACAACTCAAGGCCTCTGGAGGACCATTCAGGCCGGAAAACGACAAGTCGTGTCGAAGGGGTCGGGCGTCAGGCAAAATTTTTTGCTCAGTCCTCAGTCCTCAGCACTTAGTCCTTATTTTTCATGGAATATGACACTGACACCTGACACCTAAGGTTTTGTACCCTACATCGCCTTGAGCAAGCCGGTCCTGGCATTAAATTCCTCGATCAGGGCATCGATCTCTTCTACACACGCAGGAATGCTTTCCCAGTATTTTTCGTCATTCCATTGCTGCTGAATTTCTTCGTATGTTTTGCCCTGCTGTTCAACCCAGGTATAATATTTAAGGTTGTGAATGCGCTTGCGACCATAATAGGTAAGCTCTTCCATATTGTCGATCGCCAGCCCCTGTATATTTCGCGCAAAACTCGCGGCCGCATCGCTTTCGGTGAATTCTCCGCGTTCTTCATTGAGTTCTTGCAGGCGGCTGGTGTACATCTCCATGGAATCAGTCAGCACTGTCATAACAATATCATGTTCACCCAGTTCATAATAGCGGGCGAATTTGATGGCCGTAACCAGGTTTCCGATACTCGATATTCCCAGCAGATCCAGCATATCAATCAGTCCGGCGTCAACGCCCCTCGATTTGAGGTATTTTTTTCCGGCCGGCTCGTTAAACAAACGCATCAGACTGATGGTTATCTCATCATCAATGGCAACCACGAAATCAAGGTTTTTTATGTTGTGAATCCAGGGTACATGCTTGTCACCGATGCCCTCGATACGGTGCTCACCGAACCCATTGCGCAACAGCGTCGGGCACTGCAATGCTTCACTGGCAACGATTTTACTCAACGGGAACAGTTTTTTGAAAAAATCCCCGCAGGCGATGGTGCCGGCCGACCCCGTTGATGACATAAATCCCCGGAACTTATCTTCGGGCCCCATAATACGCTCGAGCACTTCCAGTACGGCCGGTCCGGTGATCTCATAGTGCCAGAGGTAATTGCCAAATTCATCAAACTGATTGAAAATCACCAGGTCTTCACCGGATTTCCGCAGTTCCCAGCACTTGTCGAAAATTTCTTTTACATTGCTTTCGGTACCGGGGGTTCTGATAATTTCTCCGGAGACCGATTTGAGCCACTCAAAGCGCTCACGGCTCATGCCTTCAGGCAGGATGGCAATGCATTCGCAAGCCAATAGCGTGGAATCATAAGCCCCGCCGCGGCAGTAATTGCCCGTGGACGGCCAGACGGCTTTCTGGGTGCTGGGATCGAACTGACCGGTTACCAGCCGGGGAACCAGACAGCCGAATGCCGCCCCCACCTTATGTGAGCCGGTGGGAAACCATTTGCCGACAATGGCCACAATACGCGCCTCAACACCGGTTAGCGCTTTGGGAAATTCAATGAAATTGACATCCCCGTACCCACCCCCTTGGGCAACCGGCTCATTATGCCAGCCAATTCGAAAAAGGTTCAACGGATCGATGTCCCAAAGCCCGACGCCTTTCAGCTTTGATACAATGGCCTGCGGAATCCCGCCGGGGTCTTTATGCTGTTGAAATGTCGGAATAATGATGTTTCTTTCTCTTGCTCTTTCTACGGCTCTTTCAAGTGCTGCAGGAACAACGGTTAAATCGATCACAGTCAGTCTCCTTTAATTCAAAGTTTCCGTGTCCAGGCGTCAGGTGTCAGGCGGAATTCAGCTGCTACCTCTGTTTAATGGGTTTGATTGGTTTCATTCGTTCAATTGGTTCGGTTTTATACCAACCAATTCAACCAATAAAACAAATAAAACGAATCTAACAATTCCTTGCACCTTGAGTTTCTGACACCTGAAACCTGATATGATTGAGCGCTTATCGCTCAATTAGGAAAAACGACCATACCATAACCTGGCTAAAAGACAAGCCACTTTCTATCGGTTTAGAAGACTTGCACTCCATAATCGGTTATGATACGTCTTCCGGGTCCACTCATGTCGGAGGGTCCGATTGTCCGCAGCACAAGATCGATATACAAAAGCCTTCCCCATCTCATGGGAGCAGTTGCATCGTGACTCCAGGGCATTAGCCTGGCGTTTGGTGGATACGTTTATTACCGAAGTTAGCCAGGATACGTGGATATTGTTTCCCTGGGACACCGAGTCCCAGTTTGTTCAACCAATCGTCAATATAAAGAAGCGTGAGGAATGATTCTAAAATGCAAGACGATATCCGGTGGGTAAAGACTCATTGCGGCAGAATGGACCATGGCGGGTGTTCTCTTATTGTCGGCGTTAAAAATAACAAAATCGTAAAAGTCAAAGGCGATCCTGAAGGATTTTTAAATAAGGGCTATGTCTGTGCGAAGGGAATCGCATCGCCTGACCGGCTCAATCATCCCGACCGTCTGAAAAACCCGCTCAAACGAATGGGAGACCGAGGAGCCGGCAAATGGCAGAAGATCTCATGGAATGCAGCCATTGCGGAAATCTGTGAAAACTTTAACCGGATTAAAGACACCTGCGGGGCAAAAGGCGTTGCATTCTGCCAGGGGATGCCCAAGGGTCTGGAGCTTTTTGTCCTAACGCGTCTGGCAAACACCTTTGGCTCGCCGAATGTTGTCGGTGTACAGGATGTCTGTCATGCCCCCCGTGAGATCAGCGGAATGCACACCTGCGGCTTTTACCCGGTAGCAGATTTTCATCATCCCAGCAAAACGATCGTGCTCTGGGGCAGCAATATCACCAGCACCAACGAGGAGGGGGCCATTTGCAGTCTCCTGTTGAAGCAGTTGAACAATGGAACTGAACTCATTGTAATTGACCCCCGCAGAACAGAATTGGCGCAAAAAGCCAAATACTGGCTCCAGATCCGGCCGGGAACGGACAACGCCCTGGCATTGGCCTTTTTAAACGTCATCATCAACGAAAAAATTTATGATGCCGATTTCGTGCAGGACTGGACATTCGGTTTCGACGATTTATGCGGCCACATCCAGCAATATTCCCCTGAGAAGATGTCGGAAGTGACCTGGATTTCTCCCGATCTTATCCGGGAAGCCGCGAGGTTCTATGCGCATTCTCGTCCGGCTGCTATACAATGGGGCAATCCCATCGAACAAACGGTTTATACCTTTGATGCAGCCAGGGCACTGGTCTGTCTGATGGCGATCTGCGGAAATCTCGACGTGGCGGGGGGCAATATTAAGGCTGTTGAGCCGAAAACCACCCCATTCGGCAAATTTGTCAGAGTCGATTTGATCCCTTCCAAGAGAAAGGAAATGATACCCGCCTATCATCCGACGAACCCCAAAATGATGACCGTTCCGCCGGGCCTGTTCCGCAAAGCGGTACTGGAAGAATTTCCCTATCCGGTCAAAGCGGTTTATATGCATGGCACCAATCCCTTGGTCACCTACGCCGACAGCCGTAAGACCTTCGAAGCCCTCACGAAGCTTGATTTTATTGCCGCGGCCGATATCTTCATGACGCCGAGCGCTTCAATGGCCGATATCGTGCTCCCGGCTGCCACGCACTTCGAGTTCAACGACATCGGCCATTATGGGCTGGGCCATGGCTATGTTCTCGCGCGCCCGAAAGTGGTTGATCCTCCCGAAGGTTGCTGGCCGGATATTAAAATCTTAAATGAATTGGGAAAAGCACTCACGTCCGATCAATACTGGTACGATGATTATGAAAAGCTATTGGACGAGGTACTGGAACCCAGCGGCCTCAGCTACCGGCAATTCGTTGCCCGGGGGTATTTGAAGGGCAGCGAGCAATTCAAAAAATACCGACTTTCGGGTTTCAAGACCCCCACCGGGAAGGTAGAACTGGCATTGTCCCAGGCGGAAAAATTGAAACTCTCAGCCCTGCCGGAGTTCAGCGGCCTGCCCGACAAAGATCATCAAGACTTTCCCCTGGTTTTGACCAGCGCTAAAAGTCGCTTTTACCTGCACTCATCTTACCGCTGGCTGGAGCTGCTCAGAGAAAAAAGAAAATACCCGACAGCTCAAATCCATTCGGAAACAGCGAAAAAATTGGGTATCAAGGATGGCGATGCGGTAATGATTGAAACCCGCAATGGAGAGATCACTCAGGTGGCGCAGGTGACAGACGCCATTCATCCCAAGGTGATCAATTCCGATTATGGATGGTGGTTTCCCGAGGCAGAACCCGAATCCCAGCACGACTGGAAAACAGGTAATTTTAATATGCTCACCTCGATGGAAACGCTGGGCAAGGAATTTGGCACACCCAATTTAAAGG
>JASFPY010000094.1:0-7464 GCA_050115755.1 Desulfobacteraceae bacterium
GCAACAAATGTGCCAAACTAATAATCTACTGATTTTTAATTATATTCATGTTTACTAGGATATCGGATCGGAACTTTTTATTCCGATTTCAACCGGCGTTTAAATCCATTTTTCAACAATGAAACCATATCTATTTGTTGACTTTTGGGCCTTAGATAGTCAAAATATTTCGTTTAGCGTTTATCGGAGTTCTGGATTGAGGTCTTCAGATGAAATCGATACTGGTAACAACAACCGAGCAGCAAACCGTAAAAACGATCCGGTCCTGTTTTTATTCCGATTGTCGCGTGGACAACGCCGCTACGAAGCAGAAAGCCCTGGAATTGCTTTCCCAAAAACACTATGACCTGGTGTTCGTTGAAATCGATATTCTTTTGGCGGATGTGTCAGATGAAGGTTGCAAAGAAGCCTTGCAGCCTTTCTGGCAATTATATCCGACCCTGGAAATTATCGTTATGGCCCCGCAGCAACGTATCAGACAGGCCGTAGAGACCGTTAAAGCCGGAGCAAGTGACTATCTACCCTATCCGATTGACACGGAGGAAGTAAAACACGTTGCCAAAGGCATATTCGAATCCATCATTAAGCAGTCAGAGCTGGACTACCTAAGGGATCAATTCTGGCAGGCTGATTCTCTCGAGCTGGTTCAAACGAAAAGCCCTGTAATGAAAAAGGTATTCGAAAAAATCCGCTCGGTTTCACCCACCAAAAGCACCGTATTGCTTACAGGAGATACGGGAACCGGCAAAAGCGTTCTGGCAAAACTGATTCACCACCACAGTAACCGCCGGGATGCTCAATTCATCAGTGTGCATTGCGGCGCAATTCCGGACACACTGGTTGAAAGTGAAATGTTCGGCCATGAAAAGGGTGCATTTACCGGGGCCATAAAACGAAAACTGGGAAAGTTTGAAATCGCCAACGGCGGAACCATTTTTCTGGATGAGATCGGTACGATTACACCTTCGGCACAAATCAAACTATTGCAGATTCTGCAGGATGGAACGTTTCAACGCGTGGGCGGTGAAGAAATGCTTAAAACCGATGTGCGTGTGATTGCGGCCACCAATCACGATCTGAAAAGGATGTGCGAGGAGGGGCAATTTAGAAAAGATCTTTACTACCGGCTGAACGTATTTCCCATCGAAATACCGGCATTAAGCGAGCGAATTGAAGACATCCCGTCGTTTATCGAGACCTTTTTAAAAAACCTGAATAATTTTTCTTTGAAAAAGATACAGTCAACTCACTCCCACGTTCTGGAGGCCTTCAGCAGGTATTCCTGGCCGGGCAATATCCGCGAATTGGAAAATTTGATCGAGCGGGCTTACATCCTGGAAACTTCCGGTGAGCTGACGCCGGAGAGTTTTCCCAGCGAACTATTTGATTCCCAATCCACTCCCGTATTTATCCCATCAAGTAAGGACCTGACATTAAACCAGGCCCGGCAGCGCGGAGTCGAAGAGATTGAACGAAATTATTTGAAAGATGTTTTGGCACGCAATAAAGGAAAGATCGCTGAGTCAGCTGAGGCGGCCGGTATCAGTACCCGCCAGCTCAACAAGCTGATGAATAAATACGGGATAAGAAAAGAAGAATTTAAATCCCCGTAAACCATCCGGCAACACTTTTTATCAAACCAGAACCGATAATTCCGAGAAACTTTATTTTCGGAATTCACATTTCCTGTCCGTATTTTCCTTGAATAGATCACCCATCTTAGTTCTTTTTCTCCGGTTTTGATGCGTATCCGGGTTAGTCATTTTCAAATTTGAGAACTGAAAGTTCTGAAGTCAAATCCACCGCTTCGAATATTTACATTAATATCGGATTGTTATCTAGTTGGCACGATGGTTGCTCAAACAGGTCTGTCAGTATGCGATATAAAAAAAAGCGCAAACAGCAAATTGAAGACGAAAATGATCTGTATAGAAGGCATCATCATTCCTGCCAACTGGGATAAAAATGGTAACGTGGTCAACCTGGCGATCGCAACCCGCGATGAGGAGGAATATCTGATTACCGATCAAGATCAGGTTGACCGGTTAAAACCACTTTTGAGACAGGAGGTCGAGATAAGGGGAATCTTGCAATCCAAAAAAGGGAGAAAGTTTATAACGGTTACAAGATTCAGCAAATTGGAAACCACTTCTAACACATCAAATATGTGGTTACAAAAGCAACCGTAGTAACGGCAATCAGGAGGAACGCAAAATGCAAAAAAATATGAAAAAAATCTTTATCGGAATTTTAGTCATGAGCCTAACCGTCTTTATTTCAGGAATCGCGGCGGCCGGTTCGCCGGTCAGTATTTCGGGTGTCATTAACGAAGACGGTCAGCTGGTTGACGAAGGTGGCATGGCCTATGATATCGCCGAAAATGAAGAGGGCGATGAGCTCATGGAGATGATCGGCCAAAAAGTTGCTGTCCAAGGGACGGTGATGGAGACTGAAGGGACAAAGATTATTACGGTAACTGAATTCAAGTTGCTTGAAGAATAAGGGCGCTTGTGAAAATTTCTAAAGAGAGGGGGACGCCCCCTCTCTTTTAGCAAGTTATCAAACGGAATGAGGAGATAAAACGGATGAACTGGAAATTCTGGAAAATTGATGATAAAAATCACCGCGGATTAAAACAACGGTCCTCAAAATTGTCCAAACCTAAGGATTTGCCCAATCGCGTTGGAATTTATTTGGTTAGGGAATTAAAGCTGGACCCGGATTGGGTTTGGACATTGAAGGGGGTCGTGCGGCCAATGGCAGAAAAACACAACTTTGAAATACGGATTTTCGATCCCAAAGACGCCGTCGTTCGTGATGCAATCTTTACGGACTTTAACGCCCTAGATGCGTTTCCGGAAATGATCCTGTTTGAGGGTTGTTTTAACAAAGACAGTGGTTGGGTCGATATTAAACGAACCGCAGATAAAGCTGCTTGAGCATTTCTATAGAAAAACGGATCGCAGAGGGGGGACGCCCCCTCTTTTTTGTTACGAAAAAATTAGAACCAAAAAGAAGAATTTGTTCGGCATAATTATAGCAGAAGGTCCCTGAATGCCGCCGGATCTTTAGAATACAGCCGGATGGCTTCCCTGTAGCCGATTTCCTCCACGATCGTGATCCCTTTTTCCAGGTGCCGATATATTCTTTGGCGAGATTATGAACAATATACACAGTGACACCCTCATTTTTTTCGTGACGCACAGGTTTGCTGTGCTTTAAGGTTTGAATGCTGTCATAGGGATTATCCAGTCCGGTCCTGTCTAAAATCGAATGGATGACATTGAGGCAATAGTCTTTGTATAGGGCGGCATATTCGGTTCGCTTTTCAGGAACAAACAGCAGCCGATGTTTCATTTTCCTGAGTTTCCACCGCAACTTCCCGCCTTCAAGCTTGTCTTTAATCCGCTGAAGCAAACCGGGATGTTCTTTAAAATACTGCCGCGTTGCCTGATGGCCGGCCCCATCGAAATCCTCCGCAAAATCATTAAAAACATACAACGGTTGTAGTTGATCATCGAGCTGAATAAATTCAAGAAGACGCACATAATCATCGGCAACCTCAGCTTCACAGCGTGCAGCACCAAATGTCAGAAAAACAGATAGAACCACGGCAAATCTCTTTTTCATCAAGCCCCTTGATATCGGCATCCGGTTAATTTTTAAAATAAAACTCAGGGCTGCAAGAGCCTGTCCAGCAGCGCGTTTAATTCAACAGTTGCAATACCGGAGGTGGTATCCGACACCGCATAAGGAATGACGACTGAACCATTGTGAATGAGTGCCCCACATGAATAGACAACATTCGGCACATATCCTTCGCGTTCATATTCGCTGGGCGCAATCAACGGTTCTCTTAATTTCCCAATAATTTTGGAAGGGTCTTCCAAATCCATTAAAATGGCACCGATACAATATTTGCGCATGGCACCGACGCCGTGGGTCAGTAACACCCACCCCTTTTCGGTTTTG
Organism: Desulfobacteraceae bacterium; assembly: GCA_050115755.1. GTDB lineage: Bacteria > Desulfobacterota > Desulfobacteria > Desulfobacterales > JAHEIW01 > JAHEIW01. The sequence continues at coordinate 3,973 of JASFPY010000094.1, forward strand.
AGCGGAGAACCGCAATTTCCAATCTGGACAAACTCCCAGGGTTGCTCCGGGGTCTCAATCATTTGCATTTTTTCCCAAAAGTGGATGTGATCTGAATACATTAAAAACAGGTTTTCGCCGTCCTGCCGGGAAATCATGGCATATTTACCCTTGATTTTTTGCGGGAAGAGCGCCATGCCCTTATCTCTTACGGCTTTCCCGTTGAGGGTCAGCAACTTGAATTTCAGAAAATCCCGCGTCTCCAGCAACATGGGCAACGTATTGCGGCCATTATAAGCCGTGTAAGTCGCATAAAAACGCGCATCCCCATCGTCATCCTCAAAATGCACAAAACGCGCATCCTCAATGCCGTTGCTTTCGTTTCTACCGGTGGGGAATATCACTCTCTCCGACAGGCGGCTCTGCGGTCGAAAATTCTGCTCAAAGTTGGATCTGGCAACCCAAAAAATCATTTCGACTGTCTCCCGGTACTCACTGGTGAGTGCCTGTTCGGAGATGAATTTTTCAATTCTTTCTTTTAGTTGATTAAATTGGAAAATGTCCGGCAGCGGGTCAAAGATCTGGTAAATGATATCATTGCATTCAAGCTCTTCTTTTAAAATCATGAGAAATACATCCTTTTCGTAAGTCGGATTAAGGACGATTTCCGGTGTCTCCAAAAACGGGCTGACCGGGCCCAACATCAAATTGTTTTTCTTGTCGATCACACCACTGCGGAAAGACAGTGAAGAGATATGCCCTTCACCAACAGCTCTAAAACTGAAAATAACCCGCAAAGCGCCCTCGGGCAGATCCTCCTGATTGGGATGCGGCATAATGGAGGGGTTAAAAAAGGCAACCGATTCGATCGAGTACTCTTTGGTAAAAAATGCACCCACCAGCAATTTTTTCTCGTGAGTCAAACGCTCAGGATTGTCTATCAAATCTTCGATCTTCTTGAAATGACGCAGCAGCGTGTTTTCCAGATCCTGATGCCGATCAGAAAAGTCGCGCAGAACCGCCTCCAAAATTTCTTGCGTTTTTTCATTTGGCAGAGATAGCACGCGCTGTATGATTCGCTTCTGCCGTTTGCGTCCGCCCGGGCCGAAAAATCTTGTAATCACTCTCGATGAATCGGGCAAGAATCTTTGTCGTCTGCGTTTTAACTCAAGTGGTTCAAAATAATTCAACTTTCAGATCCCTTCAAATTTGAAATTTTTAATATCCGTAAATTTGTTAAATGACAAGTATCGCGTATGTTGAAAGTTTTATCGTCTTTAAAGCCCCGTTCCATCTGCTTTAAATTTAATTAAAACAATGCTATGTATACAAAATTAGTTAAGCAATATCAAATCCGGCTCAAAGAAATATGAATTGTGCAGGAGGAAGACGATTCGTGAATAAACTCTATCCATTCAAACGCTATGAAAAAAATCCGATTCTAAGCAGCGATAACGTACCCTATCCCTGCAATGCCGTTTTTAATGCAGCAGCCTGCAAATTTCACAATCAGTATCTGCTGCTGCTGCGGATCGAGGATCTAAAGGGTCATAGTCATTTGACCCTGGCGCGTTCCGATGACGGTTATCATTTTGAGGTGAACGCTCAGCCATGGATAACCCCGTCAGTTGATCCCTACTATGAACCCTATGAGCGCTTTGGTGTTGAAGATCCGCGCATCACCCTTATCGAGGGCACCTATTACATTACCTATACGGCATACGGCCCGTTTGGCCCGCGAGTCGGAATCGGTTGCACCCGAGATTTCGTCAGTTTCGAGCGTATCAGTCTGGCAACTGAAGTCGACAACAAAGATGCCATCCTTTTCCCTGAAAAAATTGACGGCAGTTATGCGATGATCGATCGCCCGGGAGGAATGGGAGGTCAAACGGGCGCCATCTGGATCACCTATTCCACAGACATGATTCACTGGGGCCGCGCCAGGGCGATTCTGGGGCCCGAACCCGGCTGGGGGTCTAACAAACTGGGGATTTCCACGCCGCCGTTTAAGACCGATCGCGGCTGGTTTACCCTTTACCATGGCGTTCGCGAAACTGCCTCCGGGCGGCTTTATCGAGTCGGCGCCATGCTGCTCGACCACAAGGATCCATCCATTGTCATTGGTTATACCTCGCATTTCATATTTGGGCCCGAGGAATTATACGAGCGCACCGGAGATGTGCCCAATGTGGTCTTTCCCTGCGGAATTATATTGGAATCCAACGGTGCGCTTAAAATGTACTACGGAGCTGCAGATACCTGCATCGCGGTTGCGGAAGCAAAACTTGATGATATTTTAAATCTGTGTTCCCAAAATACCTAAAACGAATGTGACGACATCCACCAGCCATACGTTTTTTCATTCACAACACGCGATCATAGCTTTAAATTGGATTGATTTTATAAAGCATTTTGCTTAATTATCTATCAAGTGAAACGGTCTGTAGATGGGTTTTCATAGGTCAGGCACAATGAAAATAGAAGCCTTACGGAAAAAACACGGATTCATCTGTGATATGGACGGGGTAATCTACCACGGCAATTATCTTCTGCCAGGTGCTAAACGGTTTGTGAATTGGCTAAAAAATGAAAACAAAAAATTTCTTTTCTTAACGAATAGCAGTGAACGATCTCCACGGGAGTTGAAAGAAAAACTGGATCGCCTCGGCATCTCTGTCGACCGAAACCACTTTTACACCAGTGCCCTGGCAACAGCCAGCTTCTTGGCCTCGCAGCGGCCGAACGGCAGTGCCTACGTGATCGGTGAAGCAGGCCTTATCAATGCGTTATATGAGGTTGGCTATTCAATGAATGAGATTAGTCCCGACTATGTTGTTGTCGGGGGAACCCGTTCCTATGCTTTTGAGAAAATTGAGCGCGCAGTCAATTTAGTACGCAACGGTGCAAAGCTCATCGGCACGGATCCTGATCTTACCGATTCGATGGGAAAAGACATCATACCGGCAACAGGCTCGCTGATCGCACCCATTGAACTTGCCACCGGAATCGATGCTTATTTTGTCGGAAAACCCAATCCGCTGATGATGCGCCATGCGATGAGAATGCTTGCCTGCAGTCGAGAAGAAACCGCTATTATCGGGGACCGCATGGATACCGACATCATTGCCGGAATACATTCAGAAATAGATACTGTGCTGGTCCTCAGCGGTGTGACGGCTAAAGAGGACCTGAAAAAGTTCGCCTATCGTCCCCACTATATTCTGTCTTCGGTGGAAGATATTCCTGATTCATGAAAGGGGTGCTAAAATGAAAATTACATGGTTGTCCAGCTGGCCTCCGCGGCCATGCGGAATCGCCACCTACTCGGAAGAGCTCATCACAGCGCTGCGCCAAGCCCAAAATGATATTCATGTTATCTGTCATCCAGATGGCGGAAGACCGGGGGAAAAAAACGTCTACCCCGTAATGAACACCGAAGTTCCCGGATGGGACGAGGCGGTGTACGATACGATTCAGAAAATCAATCCCGACATCGTTCACATCCAGCATGAG
>JASFPY010000095.1:0-7430 GCA_050115755.1 Desulfobacteraceae bacterium
TATGGTTCCCTCCGCGGCTTCCTTGTAATTGGTTGCACCCATCAGTTCCCGATAACGGGCAATGACCTTTTCACCCTCGAGTATCATCACCACTGCCGGTCCGGAGCTCATAAAATCGGTCAGGCTCTCAAAAAAAGGCTTACCCTGATGAACCGCATAAAAGCCTTCTGCCTGCTTTTTTGTCAGATGAACCATCTTCATCGCCATAATTTTAAAATCGTTGCTTTCGAGTCGCTTGATCACCTCGCCGATGATACCGCGGGCAACACCATCGGGTTTAATAATAGCCAGTGTCCTTTCCATAATAGCGGGTTCCCTCCCTTTCTGGGGTAAAATCATATTTCATAAATATGTTGCAAAAGTCCTGATCAATATGGTTCCACGTGTCAGCCTGCTGGCAGGTGCTCCACCCGTTTAATTGGTTTGATTGGTTTAATTCGTTTAATTGGTTCGGTTTATACCAACCAATCCGACCAATGAGACAAATTAAACTAATTTAACAAATCCTTAAATCTTGAACCTCTGAACAGGGTGCCATAACAAACCGATATTACCAAGTCAACGGGCATTTATCGCAGTTGACAAGCAAAACGCAACTTTCTATTATTTAATAATCTGATGAGGGGGAGTTTTCATTCAAATCCTTGCAGAAAGCGGAATGAATGATCGTTTGCGAAAACCGCGCACTGTCTGAGTGTATTAGGGATCGTTGCAAAAGAACAGGGGTCGGTAGGATGTTTTGTATCTCAAATTAAACTCGATTCACGATAACTTATTATTTTTATATCCTTTACTGTTATTTTGTTATGAGCCCTTATACACGAGTTTGCGCGGGTTTTGCGGGCGATTATTCATGGAGCGGCAAAATCGAGAAACTCGCCGACCCATCAATCTGATAGATTTGTTCAAACTGACTTAGGAGCGACCCATGCCCATCTACGAATTCTATTGCGAAGACTGCAATACCATTTTCAATTTTTTTTCCAAAACCGTAAACACCAATAAAAAGCCCAAATGCCCAAGGTGTAAGACAAAATCGCTTTCCAGACAAATGTCGGCTTTTGCCTTTACCGGCAAGGCCACCGAAGACGGCGATGCGGATGATCTGCCGTTTGATGAAAGTAAAATGGAAAAAGCCATGCAAATGCTGGCCGGCGAGGCGGATAAAATCAACGAAGATGATCCACGGCAGGCTGCCAACCTTATGCGAAAGCTTTCCGATATGACAGGTCTGGAACTGGGCGACAGCATGAACGAAGCCTTAAGGCGAATGGAGGCCGGCGAGGACCCGGATGCCATCGAGGCCGAAATGGGAGATCTGTTGGAAGAGGATGAGCCCTTCCTGGTGCCCGAAAAAAAGGGCGCCAAAAAGAGCCGAAGACCGGCACCGATGAGGGATGAGAAATTATATGATCTCTAAAGAGAACTGCAGAACCGCAGAACAAGGAATTTCGAATGTCGAAGTGGAAAAATGGATTCTGAGCACTACTTCTGCGGTTGGACATTCCGTGTTCGATGTTCGATATTCAGGATGAAGCTCCCCGCAGCAAACTGCGAGGTATTCAGGCGAAGGCGAATAAAAATAAATCAAGGTCACGGTTGTTTTAGGGGGAAAACATGGACAAGGGCATACTGGAAAAAATCGAAATCCGGCAGGGGGACATCACCAAACTGGATGTGGATGCGATTGTAAATGCCGCCAATACCAGGCTATTAGGGGGTGGCGGCGTGGATGGGGCCATCCATAGAGCTGCCGGGCCTCAATTACTCGAAGAATGCCGGACCATCGGCGGTTGTCCCACAGGTGAAGCCCGAATTACCGGGGGATACAATCTGCCGGCGCGCCATGTTATTCATACGGTTGGACCGGTATACAGCGGAAAGCCTCAGGATAGCCGGCTGCTGGCAAACTGCTATTTAAACAGTTTAACGCTGGCCGTTGAAAACAATCTGGCAACCATTGCTTTTCCGGCCATCAGCTGCGGTGTGTATGGCTACCCGATCAATGATGCCTGTAAAATCGCCGTAGATACAAGCTGCAATTTTTTAAAAACGAATCCGTCTCTTAAAAAAATCATCTTCATCCTCTTTTCCAAAGCGGATTGTGCAGTGTATGAAACCTATCTGAAATCGATATCTTAGACATTTATCGGAAATTCTTAGGGTAATATGAATAATTTGTTTCCACCACGAAAACACGAAAATTTAAAAACACGAAATTTATTTTTTTGTTTTCGTGTTTTCATTCTTTCGTGATTTCGTGATTAAATTGTTTTCTGTGTTTACAAGTGGTCAGCTTTATATTGAGTTAATTTTAAATTTGACAAATTGTCCCCCCATAGTTAATATTTAAGGAAACTTATTCAAATCCGGCCGGATTTTCCGGGCTGAGCTGAAAACATGCAAGGAGGAAAAAAATATTATGGTTGAAGTAACTGAGGAAGCGGCAAAACAGATTCAGGAATATTTTAAAGGTAAAGAGGTCGCGCCGATTCGGATCTTTTTGAATGCTGGGGGCTGAGGGGGCCCGTCACTGGCTATGGCTCTGGATGAGCCTAAGGATAACGATAAGGTCTTCGATGTGAACGGTTTTAAATTTATTATGGAAAAAGAGTTCTATGAAAAAGCGCAGCCCGTAAAGGTCGATTTTCTGGGATACGGGTTTAAAATTGATTCGAGCATTGAATTCAGCCCCAGCGATTCAGCTTGCGGAAGCTGCAGCACATCAGGGCACTGTAGCAGTTAAATATCCTGAATGACAAATACAAAGGGCGACACTTCCACGCGTGTCGCCCTTTTTTGCATTCGGCTTCCGCACCTGAACAAATGGTTATTCGTTGCAAAGAATGCAAACACTGATTTCCGAAAAAGTGTCAGAAATCATCAACTATCACGAAGCGACAAAGCATCATTACGATCGTTACGCCCGATCTCCAGGTTACATGGATTGGCAAAATCAGCCGAATCCATTTCGCGCTTATGCGGGAGCGCCCGCATTGCCCTTGCCGTTGCTGGAAAATGATCCGACAGCCGCTCACCGGGATTTGTATGATCGAAAGAAAAATCCAACGCGGCCGTTAGCCATCGAGACCCTTGCCGGGTTTCTTGAACTGTCTCTGGGGCTATCCGCCTGGAAAGCGGCATCCGGTTCCCGGTGGTCGCTAAGAATAAACCCTTCAAGCGGAAATCTCCACCCCACCGAGGCGCACCTGATCCTGCCGCCCCTGAATTCAAAACATAACGGTGTCTATCATTACAATGCCTTGGGCCATATGTTGGAAAAGCGCGCCGAAGTTCCGGCTGAATTATGGCAGCGCATCATATCGCATTTCGGGATAGAGGGATTTTTAATTGGCACCAGCAGCATATTCTGGCGCGAATCCTGGAAATATGGTGAACGCGCATTTCGCTACTGCAATCACGATGCCGGACATGCCCTGGCATGTATCAGCTTTGCTGCCAATCTGTTCGGGTGGCAAGCAACCTGTTTGAATTCGCTGTCCGATGATGCAATCCAGACGGTTCTTGGTTTTGATCAGGTTCGTTTCCGCCAATTAGAAGAGGAACACCCCGATTTTCTATGTTTCATCCATCCGCTGACAGCATTTCGCATCCCCCGGGATTTACCCGATCAAATTATTTCTGAATTCGCCGACTTAGCTTTTGTTGGCGAACCGGACCCATTGAGCCAAACGGTTGTAAACTGGGAAATCATTTATCAAACGGCCCGCCAGGCCTTCAAACCGGCCACCGCTGATATAACGGTTAAACTGAAAGATCGCAAATGGTTCGGTGATGAGCCCCGCCAATTATGCGCGGCGGAAATCATCCGAAATCGAAGGAGTGCAACCGATTTTGATCGAAATGGTTCGATTACCAGAAACCAATTTTTGAGCATACTGGACAAAACCCTGCCAAGAGTGGATTGCGCCCCTTTTGATGCCGAATTAATGGACACGTCCATCCACCTGCTTCTTTTTGTTCACAACGTGGCGGATATGGCAGCGGGGCTTTATTTTTTTTGCCGGCGTGACAGTGATTTTGATGAAATAAGGCGCGTCTCTCGCTCCGATTTTCTCTGGGAGCCGGTCGAAACGGATTTTCCGCTCTACCTTCTTTCAGAAGGGAATTACCGGCAGCAGGCCACGATGGTCAGCTGCCATCAGGATATTGCCGGATCCGGTGTTTTCTCGCTGGGAATGATCGCAAAATTTAAAGATGTCATCAGCGCCGCACCTTATCACTATCGGCATCTGTTCTGGGAAAGCGGGATGATCGGGCAGGTGCTGTATCTGGAGGCCGAAGCCTGCGGTGTCAGAGGCACCGGGATCGGCTGTTTTTTTGACGATGCCGTTCATGAAATAATGGGCTTCAGCGACAACCACTATCAAAGTCTCTACCATTTCACCATCGGCAAACCGCTTGAAGACCCACGCCTGACGACTTATCCGCCCTATTACCACCTCAAAAACCGCTAAATTGGTTCCATAATACGCATCTTTTAGCCCGGAGCTTCGTTGCGAGCCTGCGAAAAATGCTCAAATATCGCGGCAAAATGCCGCTCCCACATGTTTTTGGCTAATTAGCGCAAAAGCAGCTCATTAGAAATTTTATAAGCAGTGGGAGTGGCTTCAAGCCACGAAAAGTACGCTCCGTCATCTTGACACCGCCCGCCTTGCCCTGAACCAAAATCTAACTGTTTTGAAGCGAGTTTAGCTTATAAGCATTGCGGACTGGCGTTTGAGTAACTATCTTGTAAATCAGTTTTTATTTTTCTTATAAAATTGAACAAAGCTTAGAAAAAACTTCGAAATTCAAAATTCTTTGTTCGATATTCGATGTTTAATAGACACAGGAGGAGACAATGGCTCCCAATCAACTCATACATGAAAAAAGTCCTTACCTTCTGCAGCACGCCCATAACCCGGTCGACTGGCACGCCTGGTCTGAAGAGACCTTTGACCTTGCCCGGAAGCAAAACAAACCGGTTTTTCTTTCCATCGGTTACGCCACCTGTCACTGGTGTCATGTTATGGAAAAAGAATCGTTTGAAGATGAAACGGTTGCCCGACATTTAAACGATACCTTTATCAGCATTAAGGTAGACCGCGAGGAACGACCGGATATTGATGCGGTATACATGGCCGCCTGTCAGATGTTAACCGGAAGCGGCGGTTGGCCGTTAAATCTATTTCTTACGCCCGATAAACAACCCTTTTTTGCAGCCACCTACATCCCAAAAAACAACCGCGCCGGCCGCGCCGGTCTTATCGAGCTCTGTCAGCAGGTGGGCAAACTCTGGGCAACGCAAAACGATAAAGTGCATTCCTCAGCAGCCAACATCGCCGCAACCTTAGACCGTGCATTTACCTTTTCAGCTGCCGGTGAACCAGGCGAATCGTTACTGGATCATGCCTTTGAGCTGACCTGGCAGGGCTATGATTCCAAATTTGGCGGATTTGACGGCGCCCCCAAATTTCCGACGCCCCACCGTTTGCTCTATTTGCTGCGTTGCTATCACCGCACCGCAGATTCCAGAGCATTAAAGATGGTCGAAAAAACGCTTGGCGCCATGCGATTGGGCGGAATCTGGGATCATATCGGCTATGGCTTTCACCGATATTCTACAGATACGCAATGGTTGTTGCCGCATTTTGAAAAAATGCTTTATGACCAGGCCCTGATCGCCCAGGCCTGCCTGGAAACTTACCAGATCACCAGAGATGACGCTTATGCCCAAACAGCGAATGAAATCTTTACGTATGTCCTAAGAGACATGACATCTCCGGAAGGGGCATTTTTCTCGGCAGAAGATGCCGACAGTGAAGGTGAAGAGGGTAAATTTTATGTATGGACCGTTGATGAATTCAGAAAGGTGCTGGGGGCAAAGCATTCAGAGCGGTGGGAAAAAATATTGAACCTGAAACCGGATGGCAATTTCGCCGACGAAGCCAGCGGGCAAAAAACCGGCGCAAACATTCCGCACCTTGTCAGGCCGATCCAACAATGGGCAGAAGAGCTGAATTTGAAGCCGCAGGCGCTAAATGCTGAATGGGAAAAGGTCCGGGAAAAATTGTTTCGCTTCCGCAAACAACGAATTCATCCTTTGAAAGACGATAAAATTCTCGCCGATTGGAACGGCTTGATGATTGCCGCTTTTTCCCTGGGCGCTCGGATTCTCAATAAGCCTGAGTATGCCCGGGCGGCTGAAAAATCCGCGCAGTTCATCCTGACAAAAATGCGCGATGGCAGAGGCCGGATGTTTCACCGCTTCAGAGACGGTGAGCTCGCCGTTGAAGCTCAGGCCGCCGATTATGCCTTTCTGATCTACGGCCTGCTCAATTTATATCAGGCCACTTTTAATTTAACTTACGCTGAAGAGGCCGTCGCTCTTCAGGAAAAAATGTTGCAGGACTTCTGGGATGCGGACAGCGGCGGTTTTTTTTCCACAGCCAATGAGAGCAAAGCGCTTCCGGTGCGGCCCAAGGAACTATACGACGGCGCGATCCCCTCGGCCAATTCGGTATCGCTATTGAATCTGCTATGGTTGGCCCGCTTGACCGGTGACCCCAAATGGGATAACCATGCCCGTGAACTACTGCGGGGCTTTGCCGGAACCGTAAAAGCCCAGCCGACCGCTTTTACCTTTTTTTTGCTGGGGGTGGATTTTCTGCTGCGGCCGGGCCAGGAGGTCGTCATTGCGGCTGACCCCGATAAGACCGAAGCGCAGCAAATGCTGGACGCATTAAATCTTAATTACACACCGCATAAAGTCGCCCTGGTCAAGTCAGACCAAAATGCGAAGCGACTCGCCAAGTTTGCAGGCTACACCGACGGCCTGCAGCTCGTTAAAGGCAAAGCCACCGCCCATGTGTGCAAAGGCTTTGCCTGCAAAGAACCCACTTCGGATGTCCAGACCATGGTGGCGCACATACTCGGGAAAAAATAGTTTGTGAATACAAAACACACTCGACAAAAGGCTGCTTTTGTGACTTTTTAAGAGATTATCAAGGGTGAGCAATGAATCGTGATGGCACCAGTGAGGTCCGAGATATCCTGACCGCCCAGAAACAATTTTTCAAATCAGGGCGCACTCAAGATCTTGATTATCGTTTGGAAAATCTGAGCCGGCTAAAAAACGGGATCATTCAAAACGAGAGCGCTGTTCTGGAGGCCCTGAAAAAGGATCTTTCCAAGGCCCCCTATGAAAGCTACATGACCGAGGTTGGCGTTGTACTCGACGAAATTCGGCTTGCCCAGCGCCGCCTTAAATCATGGGCCCGACCCCGCAGGGTTAAAACACCGTTTCACCTGTGGTTTGCTTCCAGCCGTATTTATTGCGAACCCTACGGCAGGGTTCTCATTATTGCTCCCTGGAACTATCCCTTTTTGCTTTCGATTTCACCGCTGATCGGCGCCATGGCGGCCGG
>JASFPY010000096.1:0-7429 GCA_050115755.1 Desulfobacteraceae bacterium
CCCCACCGCTCATACCTTTAAATCGGGGAATTGGGTTGAATCTGCGGTGCACGTTATGGTATAGCTCTTCTCGCTAAAAAGCAGCCGGCACCGAACAGGGTGGCGAGATAGCGCACCCCCCTGCTTTCAAATATGAAGAAGCTGGGGATCAAACGCCTGGCTGCATGATATCGAAACAAGGTCATTATGGTTTAGGATATGATGTCACCTGAAAATGCTTCTGAAAGCGCCGATCAGATTTTGCTCGTAGACGACAATTCCACCAACCTGCAACTGCTGCACGAAACGCTGGATGGATTCGGCTATAAACTTCTTGCCGCTAAAAATGGAAAAACAGCCTTGTCCATTGCCAAAAAGGTAAAGCCCGATCTCATCCTGCTGGACATCATGATGCCGGAAATGGACGGCTATGAAGTTTGTCGACGATTAAAAGCCGATCAGGCCACTATGCAGATCCCGGTTATATTTGTCACCGCGTTGAGTGATGCTGAAGATGAAGCCAAAGGACTGACGTTGGGTGCGGTGGATTACATTACCAAACCCTTTAACCCGGAGCTGATCAGAGCCCGCGTCCGCAATCATCTGGAGCTAAAGCGCTACCAGGATCATCTGCAAGTCCTGGTAAGAGAGCGCACCAAACGGCTGGCCTTGACGCAAGCCGTCACCATCGAAAGTCTGGCTACCCTCGCAGAGTATCGCGACCCTGAAACCGGCGGGCATATCAAGCGCACCCAGAATTATGTCAAAGCCTTGGCTATGCATCTGAAAGAACACCCCCGCTTTCGCGATGAATTAAACGATGAAACAATCGAGTTGCTGTATCTTTCCGCACCCCTGCATGATGTCGGCAAAGTGGGTGTGCCGGATCAAATCCTGCTGAAAACCGGCCGCTTGACCGATGAAGAATTTGTCGAAATGAAGAAGCACACCCAATATGGACACGATGCGCTGCGCATTACCGAACGAAAATTAGGGCAAGACTCCTTTTTACGCTATGCCAAAGAAATTGCCTTTACCCATCAGGAAAAATGGGACGGCTCCGGTTATCCCCGGGGGTTGAAAGGCGATCAAATTCCCATTTCCGGCCGGTTGATGGCCGTTGCAGATGTGTATGATGCGCTCATCAGCAAACGGGTCTATAAACCCCCTTTTTCTCATGAAGAGGCGGTAAAAATCATTCAGGACGGCAGAGGAGGTCATTTTGATCCAGATATTGTTGATGCTTTTATGGAATTGGAAAATACATTTCGCAATATTGCGCTGACATATGCAGATTTCGATGAAGAGCGCCAGATGCTGGGTGGAACAGAGAAGCTTAAATCAGAAGAAAGCAGGCGCATCGAAAATATCCTTCTGGTTGAAGACAATGAAATCAATCTGGAGATCATGCAGAGCCAGTTGGTATCACTGGGATATCAGGTTGACACTGCCGTGAACGGTAAAGACGCCCTGGCGAAATATCAGAAGAAAACGTATGATGTTATTTTAACCGATATCGAAATGCCCGAAATGAACGGATATGAGCTCACCGAAAAAATACGCCGCCTGGAAGAAAATACTGGCAAAGCGATAACAATCTTTGCTATTACAGCCAGTGATTACGACCTGACGGAAGGCCGGGCGAAATCCCTCGGTTTTAGCGACTATATGCTCAAGCCGCTCGATGTGGAGGTGTTGAAAAGAAAGCTGGCAGATTCTGTATGTGTTGCTCCGCATGCTTTTGAACAGCAGCAGAAGCAAGAAGACCCGTGACTTTGCTGTTTTGCAATTGTCTAATTCATAATGGCTTAAATGAACAAATAAAAGCGGATGCACTAGCTTTGGCCCAGCGGCAAGTTTTGTTGGCCGTTCTGGCATATCATAAATCCTCTGCCAGGGCCCAATTTAAGATTATCTTTTTACGAGAGGTTTAATATGACAAAACAGCTGTTTAAATCGATGGTTTGGCTGCTTTGCATCGCGGTTGGCCTGACGGCATGCAAAGAAAAGCCTGAAATTGTTGAAGTGGTTCGGTCCATAAAGACCATGACTGTCAGTGAGCAACCTGCTGAGACGATACGTAAATTTTCAGGACAAGTCGCTGCGGTCGATTCATCCGGTCTCAGTTTTGAGGTCGGCGGACAGGTAGATTCTGTGGAAGTGGATATCGGCGATCGCGTCAAAAAAGGGCAGGTGCTTGCTGTTCTTGATCCCGAGCCTTATGAGCTGGATGTCGACGCGACCCAGGCCGAGCTTGTTAAGGCCAGAGAAAATGTGACCAAAACAAAGGCCGAGTACGAGCGTCAAAAGCGGATTTTCGAACAGGGCGCGGGGGCCGAAAGGTATGTGGAGGTCTCAGAATACAATTACAAGGCCGCCAACAGCGCAGTTAACTTTCAGATAGCCAAACTGGATCTGGCCAGGCGCAATCTGCGCAAAACAAAACTGATTTCGCCTTACGACGGCATCATCGCCTGGCGGCACGTGGAGCCGAACGAGGAGGTGCTGGCCGGGAAGAAAATTCTCGAAATCAATGCCACGGGCAAAATGGAGGTCCAGCTGGCCGTGCCGGAGACCAACATCGACCTGATCCACATCGATGACCCGGTGACGATCAGCTTTCCCACCCTAGCAGATGAATCGGCTTACGGCCGTATTTCCTACATCGGCGGCGCCGCAGTCAAGGCCAACGCCTTTCCGGTCAAAGTGGCGCTGATCGATCCGAGCGACAAGGTCAAGCCCGGTATGACTGCCGAAGCCAATCTTTCGCTCAAAGATGAAAACCGCACGTCCGGTTACCTGGTTCCGATGCAGGCAGTGCTGCCGTCTCCGGAGCCGAACCGGGGGTATGCCTTTGTGTATGACCCCGGGACTTCGACGGTCAAAAAAACGCCGGTCCGCTCCCGCGGCACGGCGGATAAAAGAGTCATCATCGACGAAGGTCTTGAGGCCGGCGACATTATTGCCGTGGCCGGCGTGAGTTTTTTAGCCGACGGGCTGGAAGTCAAGCTTCTGGAGGAGACGGGAAAATGAAAGGGATCACCGCATTTGCGCTGAATAATTCACGAACCGTCATCATGACCCTGTTGCTGGTCATTTTGGGCGGTATGACGGCGTTTATCCGCCTGCCGAAACTGGAAGACCCGTTGATCACGATCCGCGAAGCGTTGGTGTACGCAAAATATCCCGGCATGCCGGTCGAGCAGGTCGAACGTCTGATTACCCGGCCGATCGAAGAGAAACTCCGCAGCATGGGCGAAATCGACAAGATCAAGGATTCAACCTCCAAATTCGGTGAAAGCCTGATCCATGTAACCATAAAAGATGAAGTGCCCTGGGAACAACTACCGGCGACCTGGAAACTGTTGCGCAACCGTATGAATGATGTCAAGCCTGAGCTGCCTGCAGGCACCATGGGTCCGATGGTCGACGATACCTTCGGCGACACATCGGTGGCCACCATCGCGCTGTGGAGCGATGGGTTTTCCATGGCGGAAATGCATGAAACCGCCCGTCAGATCAGAGAGCGCCTTAATATGATAAAGGGCATCCAGAAGGTCGATCTGACCGGGGTTCAGGAGGAGCGCATTTACCTCGATTTTTCGAGCGCCCGGATTGCGCAGCTGGGAATCGATACGGCCGATATCGGCAAAAGCCTGCGGGAGCAGAACATTTTGCTGCCCGGCGGCAGGATCAATCTATACGATGTGGAAATCATCGTGGAAACCCAGGGCCGGTTTACCTCCATCGAGGAGATCGGAGAGGTTCTCATCCCGATTTCCGGCACCCAGGCCTCGATTCCGCTGCGGGACATTGCCACCATCCGAAAAGCTTATGAGGAACCGATCGATAACCCGGCTTACTACAACGGCCATCAGGCCATTGTGTTAAGTGTCTTTATCCTCAGAGGGGTCGATGCGGTTGAGTTCGGCCGGCGCCTGCAGCAAAAAGTCAAGGAGTTGGAGGACTCCCTTCCCTGGGGCTACAAGCTCGACTTTGCCACCTTTCAGCCCGAGCTGATTGAAAAAGCCGTCAGCGGCATGGTGGTCAATGTGCTCGAAAGCGTGGCCATCGTCCTGGTGGTGGTCATGCTGCTGCTGGGGTTGCGAACCGGCCTGATTGTGGGCTCATTCATCCCCCTGGTGATGCTTTTCGGGATTTTGATGATGTATGCCCTGGGCATTGATATGGAACGCATGTCGCTGGCCACGATGATTATCGCCCTGGGCATGTTCGTGGACAACGCCATTGTGGTATCCGATGACATTAAGGTCAATCTGGAAAGGGGAATGAAACGCAAGGAGGCGGTTTTGAAAACCGGCAGATCCCTTGCGGTTCCCCTGCTGACCAGTACGCTCACAACCGTTTTTGCCTTCGGGCCGATCATCCTTCAAATCGGTTCGACGGGCGATTACACCTCCTCGCTGGGTTCGGTGATGACGATCCTGCTGCTGGGATCGTGGTTTTTTTCCATGTTTTCTTCGACCAGCATGTGCTTCTGGTTTTTGAAGGCCAAACCGCCTGCGGGCGCTGATAAAAAACAGGCGCACGATCCCTACCAGGGAAGATTCTATCAGATCTATCGCGGAATCCTCAAAATATCTCTGCGCCTTCGATTCCTGGTGATCGCGATAACGGCCGGCATATTTATAGTGGCACTGTATGCGCTGTCGTTTGTCCCCCAGGCCTTTTTCCCGCCCGGGGACCGCAACCAGTATCTGGTTTATCTCGATCTTCCCGCCGGAACTTATATCGAGGAGACCGACCGGACCGTGCGAGAACTCAGCGTCTGGCTGCAGGATAAAGCGCAAAACCCGGAAATCACCGGAACCATCGCCTATGTGGCAAACGGCGGGCCGCGGTTTTTCCTATCCCTGGCGCCGCTGGACCCGGATCCGTTCGTGGCGTTTTTGATCGTCAACACCGAGACCAACAAAGAGGTGCCCGAACTGGTCACGCGCACGAACCAATACATTGCGGATCATTTCCCCAATGTGCGCGGTCGGGTCAAGGCCATGTGGCTGGGCGGCAGTGAGACCGGCCTGTTTCAGATCCGGCTCAGCGGCCCCGGCATAAAGGTGCTGCAGGCGCAGGCCGACCAGCTGATGGCCGCGCTGCGCAGGATCCCCGGCACTATCGATATCAAACAGGATTGGAACAACCGGGTGATGACGGCCATTGCGGATGTCGATCAGGCCCGCGCCCGCCGCGCCGGGGTGACCTCGGAAGATGTGGCCAATGCGCTGGACTTCTTTATCGACGGTGTGACCACCACCGACTATCATGAGGGCAATGTGCAGATCCCCATCGTCGGGCGCGGCGTCAAGACCGAACGGGAATCCCCTGAGAGCCTGGCCACTGTCAGTATCCGCACGCAAACCGGCGGCAACGTGCCGCTCAACCAGGTTGCCGATGTCTACACCATCGGCGAGCTGAACCGTATTATGCGTTACAATCAGGAGCGCACCATCACCGTCAGCGCCAAAAACCAGGTTTTGAAGGCCTCCGAAATCTTTGCGGCCCTTGTGCCGACAATCAACGCGATGGATTTCCCGAAACACCACTTCTGGGAGCTGGGCGGTGAGCTGGAGGATGCCGCCCGGGCCATGCGGAACCTGACCAAATGGATGCTGCCCTGCTTTGGCGGCATCGTGTTTTTGCTGGTCTGGCAGTTTAACTCCATCCGGCGGGCTGCCATCATTATCCTGACCATGCCGCTGGTGATTGTCGGTGCGGTGGTCGGCCTGCTGGTGATGCAGGCGGATTTCGGCTTTATGGTCATCCTCGGACTTTTGGCCCTGGCCGGATCGATTGTCAACAACGGCATTGTCATGATCGATAAAATCGAGGAAAACCGGCGCGAGGGGCAGACCCCCTATGATGCGATCATCAATTCGGCCGTCAGCCGCTTCCGACCGATCCTGCTTTCGGTCTCAACCACCATGCTGGGATTTTCACCGCTGATCATCAACCGCGATCCGCTTTTTTACGGCATGGCATGCATCATGTTTTTCGGCCTGGGCATCGGCAGCATGTTTACGCTAAACTATGTTCCGGCCCTTTACAGCATCTTTTTCCGGGTAAAACCCCCGGCAGATAACACACCGGGCTGAAATTATCTGGCCAATCGGTCATTCGGTTACATCATGTTTTAGCATCACCGAAGCGGTCAGATTTCTTTCAGCCAGCAGCTTAAAAAAGGGTCTGGGCGGCACACATGCCTCAGCCGGCAGTGCGCCTTTTTCTGTAATTTCACCTCTGGCAAGCAACCGGCTGGTTACCCCAACCGGCACACCGACTGAATGGACACCGGTTGCCATCTCCCATGGTTGATATGGATGGCAAATCATTTCGAGCCGAATTTCCCGCTTTGCGCCATTCTTTTCTCCGGCTACATCGACTCTGAGTACTTTGTGATCATCGGGCTTGGATGCTGGCTTCGGCAGTTTTTGAGCCAGCGCAACAAGAAAATCACGTGGAACAACCCGCGACCCGCTAACCTCGATCGGGTCTTTAGCGCCTAAGCCGAGATCGATTAAAAATCGCAGTTTTTCCTCAAATGCCCCGGGCAGCGCCAGTTTAAAACTCATGTGTTTCAGTCCCTTTGATTTAAAGGTTGTTGGAATCGTTATCTCCTCTGAATGAATGGTGCAGTATACGGTCTGTTTGCCCACAGGCTCGGGAAAGTCAATCACCTCGCCGCCATAAAAAGGCGCAACCTCCTTTAATTCGCCATCTTCAAATATGAACGCGTTCATCATGAATTCATCAAGCAGGGTTCCCAGTGCATAAGGAATGGCCAGGGGCGTGTCCATCTGGGCCAGATTGACAATCCCATCACGGATGTATATGGATTCGACACGATCGAGCATATCAACCGCATATCGACTCATGACATTGACAATCCCCGGCGCGCTGCCCATGCCCAGGACAGCAGTCAATCCCTTTTCACGCCATCGGCTATTTAGCTGCAATTGCTTTTTGGCGACATGAAACAGACCGCCCATATCCACATAATTCACGTTTTCAGCATGGCAAGCATCCATGACTTTCAGGTTTAAATGGTGTGTCGTGCAATTTGCCAGCGCTGCGCTGCCACGGATGGCTGCCCTGAAATTATCCGCATCATTAATGTCTGCAGACACGACCGAAGCTTTATTGTGACACCAACGCTTAGCCCGTTCTTCGACAAGCGGTTTGCATGGTTTGAGATCAACCAAAACGATTTCTGATACTTCGGGCGATTCAGCGAGATCCCGGATCGCACCGGTTGCCATTTTGCCTGCTGCGCCCAATACGGTGATTTTCATTTTCCCCCCTTATATAGAAGCCGTTTCAAAAGCCGCAAACAGGTGGAAAAGGGGTTTTGAAACGGCTTCTATTCCTGGTTTGCTTAAAATTCGTGTTTTAAAGATTGCAATTCATTTTCTGTATTTTTTATTTGCGCTTT
>JASFPY010000097.1:0-7295 GCA_050115755.1 Desulfobacteraceae bacterium
CGAGTTTTAGAAACTATTTCTGGGACACAACACTAGAAGTGGTTTCAAAACCTCAGATCAGGTTCAAGGGCAGGGCAATCTAAAGCTCATAGCCTAGAGCTCATAGCTCATAGAAAAGAGGATTTCAATCCTTTAGACTATCAGCTATCAGCTATAAACTATTAGCTAATTTGTATGTGAGCATTTACCGGAGGCCTGCAACGCAGCCATTGGGCCTTAGATGGGGTTTTGAAACCACTTCTAATAAGATCGGGTGCTTACTACAAGAACCTATTGAAAAAAATAATGGAATCACACATACAGATCAAATTATTTGCCAGCCTGCAAAAATTTATGCCGGAGTCTGCTGAAAACTATGCCATTGAGGCGGGTATTACCGTTGGCACATTGCTTCAACAGCTGAGCATTCCACAGGATATGATCAAACTCGTTTTCATTGATAGCGTTCGAGCTGATTTAACTTCAACCCTTCAGGGCGGAGAACGGGTCGGCATCTTCCCGCCTGTTGGAGGCGGATGATCGCTCAACACCAATGCAATTAAGAGGATTCCGATGTCAAAAGTATATCTTGTCGTTACTGTCGTTGGCCGCGATAAGCGGGGGACAGTTGAAAAAATCACAGATGTTGTGGTTGCGCATCATGCCAACATCGAAGAAAGTAAAATGGCAAGGTTAGGCGGCGAGTTTGCCGTCATTATGCTGCTTTCCTTATCCGATGAGAACCAGGATAGAATTATCACCGGCTTTGAAGAATTACAAACCCACGGGTTAGTGATCACATGCAGCGCTACAGATTTTTCGCGATTGCAGAAATTTAGGAATTATGTTCCCTACGAAATTTCGGTAGCCGGAGCCGATCATGAAGGGATTGTGAACCATATCGCCCGCTATCTGGCTTCTGAGCAAATTAATATCGAAGAGATGGACACCACCGTCACGCATGCGCCGAACACCGGCACGCCCCTTTTTGCGATGTCCGCCGAAGTCCAAGCTCCGCCACAACTCAGCCTGGGGCAATTAAGGAAAAAACTCGAAAAAGTGGGAGAACGACTCGATGTTGACATCGACATAAAAGTCCCATTGAGTTAGCATAATATTTTAAATATCGGGTCACGGTGCAGCTGGTGGGCAAATTATCGGCATATCGCCTTTTGCGCACAGCTAAAATCGATCGATGCGAAATACCGCTTTGCGGGGACAGAAAATAACATGCTCGTTTGGCAGCTTTTTAGTTCCGGGCAATATTGTAAATTATTTCTGGAACGCACACTAGAAGGAGGACAGTTTTATGATACCCATCCGCCGCGGTTTAAAGGCCACATCAATTATTTTGTTCGTTGCGATTGCAACCTGTTTTTGCGCTTCCAAAAACTTTTTAGTCGTCAACTATACGCTTCCCGTGGAACCGGCGATCCCCGGAGAAAGTTCTGTTTCTTTAGTCTTCAAAGATTACAGAGAAGATCCGAGCACCGTAACCAAAAGCGCAAAAAAGGCCCTTAAAGATTTTTCCGGAAATTTTACGCTTATTGTCTCACAGGAAAATAAAAATGACCGATTGGCGGGCGCTTTCAGCCTGCATTCAATGATTAGACAAATTTTTAAAAGTAGACTTGAAAATGCAGGTATCCGGGTTGCATCAGAAGGGCAAAGTCGGGAAACCGTTGTGGAAATTATTTTGAAAGTGTTCAAACTCGACCTCGTCGGGCGCAAGTGGGTTATCAATATGACCTATCAGGCCAACCTCGTTAGACAGAATCGATTTGCTGCCGGCGAGACGGTCACCGGCAGTGCAGAAAGAATGCGGGTTGTCGGCAGCAAGGATGCCGAAATGGTAGTCGGAGAGCTGATCACGGATGTGGTGAACCGATTGGATTTAAGCGCGCTTTTTAAATCAAACTAGATTCAATAATTTTTCAATTTTCTGCCGGCGCTCGCCGGTATCAAAAATGACGTTTTGCAGATCTTGCTCGCTCAGGTTCATTCGATCCAGCACTTCGCCGTAGAAACGATAGGCAAGCCCATCCAGACTGGTGCCGAATCCGATCATCATACAAACAATATCCGCCAGATAGACCAGCGCGGTTTCAGGGTCGTTTCTGCAGCTTTCGTCGGGCATGTGGTGCTTACGAATAATGTAAATGAGCTTGTCGCTAAATCGCCATTTTTTCCCTACCCGGGCACCCAGTTCCTCATGATTCATACCAATGATTTCTTTTTCTGCCTCATTGAAACTGTATCCTTTTGAATGAACTAAAATATTGATCTTTTCGTATGAAAACGCCACAAACCGGCCCATTATTATTTTCCCGATATCTTTTAAAAGCGCTGCCGTAAAAATCAGATGCTTTTTATCTGCCAGCCCATGGTTTTCAGCCAGCACTTTAGCCACGTGAGCCGATAATACGGCATGATGCCAGAGCTCACCTTCACCGAGACCGTAACCATCCGGTTCATCCCTAAAATTTTCTACAGTTCCATTTAGCAGAACGAGTTCGACAATTTGATCCAGCCCCAGCAAGGTAATGGCATCGCGCACGGATTCAATTCGACGCGACAGTCCGAAAAAAGCCGAATTGCATATTTTAAGCAAACTGGCCGTAATCGAAGGGTCATGCATAATCAGATCGGCGATGTCGGATGCGGAACTGTTTTCGTCTTCAGCCAGAGCCAAAATCTGCGTTGCTACAGGAGGAATCGGATTGAGTGTGTCAATTCCATTGATAATATCATCGACATTCGTCATACGCGCACTTCTCCCTGGCCTAAGGTTTGAATAATGTTGCACCCGTTCCGGATATCAAGGCTCAGCGTTCTTCTGGAGATGCCGCCGACGTCTTCATGTTTTATGCTCAAATTTTTATTGATGAAAAAAGCGGTGACTGCCTGGTAATTTTTAAGGCCGATGTTAAATTCGGCTTTTTGGTCCATTATTTGTGCGCCGCCGGCTATCGCAATTTTTATATTTTCCGTTTCGGCTCCGGTATCCCGAAACGCCTCTAACAGGGCCGGCAGACCGGTATCTGCAAACATATAAGGATGGCCTCCCACCTTTTCCGGCAACATCGTTGAAGACTCAGGTAAGACAAAACTCAGCATCCCGCCTGTTATCGTAAGCGGGTCATAAATCGATACCACGATTCCTGAACCAATCGAAAAGGCGACCAATGTTTCAGCCGGGTTCTGGCTGATTTTGAGATCGCAAAAATTGACTGCGGTCATGACCGAAATCGGCTGGTGTGAAATTTTTACATCTTGCATGCGATAATCCCTGGCGCTGTTTTTTATATCGGGGTGTAAATTCGACACCTTATAGCCTATATCGGTTTAGCCATCAGAAACTTAAATGGGACGTCGATGTGTTTTTTTAATCATTCATTCAGCTCAGTGAAAAGTTTTTTATTTAAAGCGTTCCGGTTTTTCAAATAAAGAAAGGGCTGGAATGTTTCTGCGCAAAAAGGCTCTACCATCAAACGCGTTTGTTTCAGATTGTTGGTTTTGCCGGGTTGAAGAATTTGCCGTTTTCATCTATGTTAATAAGACTAAATCTAGGAGAGGAAAAAGCTATGAAAATTGCAGAACGCGTTGAGAGACTGGGAACCGAAACCGCTTTTGCGGTATCAGCTGAAGCCGCTGACTTTGCAGCCAAAGGCAACAAAGTGTATCCGTTTCATTTAGGCGATATGAATATTTTAACACCGGCCGTTGTGAGGGAGGCCGCCATTAAGGCCATGAATGAAGGCAAGACCGGCTATTGCCCCAATGCCGGTATTCCGCAACTGCGTGAAGCTCTGGCGGCTGATGTCAGCGCTTCCCGAAATGTTCCGTATTCGATGGAGAATGTGGCTATTCAACCGGGTGGCAAACCGACCATTGGCAAGTTTATCCTGGCGTTGATGAACCCGGGCGACGAAGTCCTCTACCCCAATCCGGGGTACCCGATATACGAATCTCAAATTGAGTTTCACGGAGGAACGGCTGTGCCCTATAGCTACGTTGAAGGCAAGGAAAACTTCGATATCGATATCGATATGATTGAAAAACGAATGTCGCCGAAAACAAAGCTGCTGATTCTCAATGACCTGCAAAATCCCACCGGGGCTGAATGCTCAATGCAGGAGATGGAAAAGCTTGCTGAGATAGTGCGCAAAAATAACCTGCTTGTTCTGTGCGATGAGGCGTATTTTGATATCCGCTATGAGGGCAAAAGCATTTCTTTCGCATCGTTGCCGGGAATGGCCGAACGCAGCGTTATCCTCTATACCTTTTCCAAAAAATTCGCCATGACCGGCTGGCGCCTGGGAGCGACCATCGGCCCCAAAGAAATTATCGATGTTATTGCCAAACTGAATGTCAATGATGAGTCCTGCCCGAACCATTTCATTCAGTATGGCGCGATGCAAGGACTTACCGGTGATCAGACCGAACCCCAGCAGATTCTGGTGACGCTAAAAGAAAGACGCGACGCCGCAGTGGACATTCTAAATTCGATCCAAGGAATTCATTGTTTCCGGCCCAATGCCACCTTCTATCTTTTTCCGAACGTCACCGGCGCGATGCAGAAAAAGGGGCTCGCCGACTACGACGACTTCAGGCGCACCGTGTTGCAGGAAACCGGTGTTTCCTTTTGCACCCGGCTTCATTTCGGTCGGCCATTGGAAGGTGAAGAAAACTATTACATCCGCCTGGCCTATTCGGGCATCGAGACATCTGAAATCAAAGAAGGCCTTGAAAAATTCAAAGCCTTCATCGAACGCTAGTCATGTCTATGGTTTCAGGTGTCAGGTTTCAGTGTTCAGCATTCGATACGCAAAAGTTTCAGAATGATCAATTCTGACACCTGACATCCGCCTGCGCGGCCGCAGCCGCTTCGGCGCGGCGAAGGCCCGACACCTGAAACCTGATATAAGGCCGTGTTTTGTAAATTCCTGCGCAACATAGCCATGTGTAATCAAACGGAATACTCAGTCAAGGTCAGATAATATTTACGCTGTCTTGTGTTCATACACGTGTATGTCTCGCTGGGGAAACGGGATACTAACACCCTCGGCATCGAAGCGTTTCTTAACGGTTTCGGTGGTATCAAAAACAACCCCCCAGTAATCTCCCGCATTCACCCAGGCACGGGCCACAAAATTCACACTGCTGTCTGCCAGTTCAGATAAGGCCACCTGCAGGGGTGGATCCTTTAAAATGCGCTCATCATTGGACAGGACATCGGTAATAATATTCCGCGCTTTGTCAATATCATCGTCGTAACCGATACCAAACACCATGTCCGCCCGCCGGGTTCCCTTGGCGGAGAAATTGATGATATTGTCTCCGGTCAGTTTGGAGTTGGGAATGATGATGGTTTTATTGTCCGGCGTGGCCAATTGGGTCGTAAAAATCTGAATGGCCTCCACGGTCCCGGCCACACCCGCGGCATCAATAAAGTCACCCACTTTGAAGGGGCGAAACAGGATCAGAAGAAAACCGGCGGCAAAGTTTGCCAATGATCCCTGCAGGGCTAATCCAATCGCCAGGCCGGCGGCACCGATGACGGCAATAAATGATGTCGTCTGAATGCCAATCAAGCCGAGTGCTGCCAGCACAACAAACGTCAATAATGCAAAATACGTTAGGTTCCCGACAAATTTGGTGATCGTCGGGTCTACTTCCCGTTTATCCATTAACTTGCGGAATAAATTGGCAATGAATTTTGAAACCCAGCGACCGATGATGAAAACAACGATGGCTCCGACGATTTTAACACCAAAAACGGTACATATCTCGTAAACCTTTTGAAGCAATTGTTCGATCTCCATTCCGCACCTCCTTTTAAAAGTTTGAAGCGCTCAATTATAGCTCCCTATCCGTCATGCACCCGCCACATGTCTTCATCGGTATAGCATTTTTCAGCTTCACCGTCCTGTTCACGCGCATCACGTTCAACATTTCGCAAATCCTGGCTGCCCTGCAGTACCTCTTTGTAATATTCGTGCTGGATTAATAGATTCATGATTTCATTGGTACCGGTCCAGATTTGAGAAAGGCGGATGTCTCTGACAATTTTCTCAATGGGGTAAATATCTGTGTAACCGATGCCGCCCATGATCTGCATCGCTTTGTTGGCCACCTGCCAGGCCATGTCAGTTGCAAATTTCTTTGCCTGGCTGACCAATCTTCGCGAATTGGGAGCGTTTTGATCTACCGCACGGGCTGCCATATATACCAGTGCGCGCGCGGCATCCAGCTGTGTAACAGCGTCGGCCACCATAAAGCCGACCGCCTGGAAATTACGAATGGGCCTTCCAAAGGCATGCCGCTTGTCGCTGTAGCGCGCGGCAATATCCAGAGCTGCCCGCACGCCCAGACTGGCAGCGGCCGAGGTCAGCCGCTCGGGGATCATCATCTGATGAAAAACAAGCGCTCCGCTGTGCAGATCTCCGATCAGATTTTCTCTGGGCACCTGTACGTTGCGAAACACCAGGCGGCCGGTACCGCCGCCCCGCGTCCCCATCAACCCATAGCGGTATTCCGTTTCGACTCCGGGGCCGCGCTCCACCATAATGGCGCTGATGCGCTGGTATTTGTGAGCGTTTTGGTCAAAATTGGTCCGGCAATACACCAGAAAAACATCGGCTTCGGTGGCGCCTACGACAAAGCGCTTTTGTCCGTTGAGCACAAAGTGATCGCCGTCAAGATCAGCCCGGCTTGTGGCACCGAAAAAATCCGAACCTCCCCTGGGCTCTGTCAACGCCTCGGCACAGATGAATTTTCCCTGCAGAATCGGTTTTAAAAAGCGTTCTTTCTGTTCGTCGGTGCCGAAGACATGCAGGGCTTCACCGACAATGGAGGGCATCACAAAGGCACACCCCAGGGTCGTACCCAGAACGCCAATTTCTTCTTCGGCAATCACCTCCGCGGTCCATGGCAGCCCGCGCCCGCCCCATTTGGGATCGAATCTCAGCCCGAGCAAATTATGCGCTGCCAGTTCTTCGACATATTCCCGGGGGTACTTGATTTCATCACGATCCAGGGCCCGGATAAAATCATGGGTGACCGCTTCGCGCACAAATTTTCTAACCTCTTGCTGGATGGCTTTTTCCTTGTCTGTCAACAGTGGCTGGTAAAACATAGTGCCTCCCTTTTTTTGGAATGAATCGGCATACCGACAAACATAACCCGGCAAGTCAATCTTTCAACGGGTCAATTATTGGACAGGCAAATGGCAGGGTTTATCGTATGATTATTATTTCATGCCGAAGCTGTCAAGGAAATCGGCTTGAATTTATATTAACAATTTTCTGAATTTT
>JASFPY010000098.1:0-7256 GCA_050115755.1 Desulfobacteraceae bacterium
TCTTGACTGAAAAAGGCATGATACTGTGGGCGATGACATCGATATTCGTTCAATAAAGGATCGGGGAGGGAGGAGATTTGTTCCTGATCGACGCAAATCTTCCTCATCCGATCATTTCCCGGAAAGGCGGTTTCTGCGGCATCGGCGCAGTGGTTTAGACCGCAGGAGTCTGCAAAGCGCAAAATTGCGGCGTAAAATTGAGCGCCGCAAGGCCTTCAAAGAAAAATATTCACACTGAACCTTTAACTGAGCAAAAGTTGAGACCGCGCATGCACCCCTGCTGTCATGAGTTAAAGTGCCCTCTCAAACAACTGTTCGGAATGAAACCCGTTTAGCGTTCAAATGCAGGGGCTACTTATTTTAGCTTCAACTGGGTCTGAAGGGGTTTGGGCAAATTTCCGTTTCCGCCAATTATACGCTCTATTTCCCGGGTAATGCGCAGGCGTTCAAGTAGCTTCTCGAGAGCATTCACCGTCTTGCGTAATCGCTGCGATGTAGAGGTCATCTCCAAAAACCGCTGCTTTTCTTCAAAACTAAAACCATCGCAAGCCGCAATTGCAAATGAAACCGACTTTATGTCCAACCGACCGGTGAATCGATTGTTTTCGTATTGATCGGTCTTCGTATTTATTTTCTTGAGCAATTGAATGCCCCTGTAGGCCAGTTTTTGTAATTTCTCCGAATCTGTATCTTCTTCCGGCTGATCATCAAAAAATTCGACCTCAGCCTGCAAATATGGCTTCTCATCAAACAGTTCTTTTATGTCAAATCGGTTTTCACCGTGTGTTATTATGTCCAAACGGCCATCATCATATCTTTTTGATATCTTTACAATTCGGGCGGTGCACCCTTTTGTCTGAAGCTGCTGGCCGATGAAATAGACAATGCCAAATGCCATGCTGTGCTCCATGCACGTGGTTGTCATTAATTTATAGCGATCCTCAAAAATGTGCAGAGGCAATGACATTTCGGGCAACAATACCAAACCCAAGGGGAAAATCGGAATGATCTTTTTAGAATTCATAGATGACCGCTTTAACGGCCTTTTCTGCTCAGGCTTTGTTTTGCTTAGCGCCCCCCTTTATGACCATGAGCTTTCCGTTGACCCTTTCCGCATTTATTTTCGGATCAAATTCGGCGCCGATACCAAAATCGTATAAAACCACAGCAGCTGAAATTTCAGCACACCACTTTACCTCAGCAAAGTATTGGCCTGCGTCCAGGCCCATTTTTGCTTTTTCGATGTCGATGCGAATACGGGTGCCGGCCTGGAACGGGGTATCCGATTCAAAATAGAAACCTCCCCGGCTGTAATTGTACATTCTGCCGCAGGAATAGGTTCCCGAAGCGCAATTTTCGATGATAAGAGGGGCCTCATGGTTTAACCGTTTGCTGGCTCTTTGGTTCTTCATAAACGTATGCCCGCCGGATGACTGAATGTCTTGAGGTAAAAAAAATATTTTTTCGGTATGTGCCATAATGCGGATATTTATGTGATGTTCTTAGATTGCAGAAAGAGTCGATATCATTGTTTTCTGAAAATATCTCGGCGTTCGATGATGCTTCCGTCCCAGCAGCCGTTTTTACTTCTGCGGTCGGAAATTCTGCGACGGGCCAAACCACTTCTGCGGTCAAAGCCTTTTCTGCGGTCGCGGCCGGACCGTCTTTCAATACCCGCATAGGTTTGGTGATTTTGCCTTCTATCATGGCCTGAGCGAGTGCCACCCCTGTCCTTTATATTGACCTCTCCCCCTTTTTTGCCCAAGGTGTTTTTTCCTCCACTTTTTCAAAAGAAACGTTTAATATCGAATTTACCTATTTCCATTAAGAGCCACTCTACTCGGTCCCCGCAGCTTTGCTGCTGGCTGGAGCAGCCCGCAACCCGGTACAGATTCGCCTGGAACCAGGGGCATGCCTTCTATGGTTCAATAAAAATAGCAAGCTTTATGCCAACGAAAACACCTCGAGCGATTCAGGCATTCCGGGCACTTGGCGCGGTGGCTCACAAAGCTATAGCTTTAACGTGCTAGATCTTATGAAACGGATTCCTGATTATTGAGAAATGTTTTTCCCAAAATAAAATGGAAGGGTTTGAAAGGAACGGACAATGCAGCCATTGAGCCTTTTGAGTGCCTTAAATATCTCTTCAAATAGATGCGAAATCCCGCTTCATATAGAAGGGAGAAGTGGTTTTAAAACCACTTCTAGCGGGTTTTATAACCCCCTTTCAGCTTTTATCTGCTGATGGAGTTGTGCAAAGTCCTGTGGCCCTTTATCTTCAAGGCGACGACTGATGGATATAACATTCGCCGGGCACTGAATGGCGCATACGCCGCAGCCAATACACCAATCCTGATCCACGCGGGGTTTATCTTCAACCATTTTTACCGCATCTACCGGACAAATTTCGGCGCAGGCACCGCATCCGATGCATTCGTCCAATTCGGTTTCGCGAATAAAATAGACCGCCATTAACTGGTCGCGCGGTATTTTACGCCGCCTGATAATACCGACGTTCCAGCAATAGTGCCCGCAGCAGTTACAGGTGTGCTTTATCTGACCCTGGGCATTGTCCACCATATGAACCAGCCCCTCCTTCTCGC
The DNA here is from genome assembly GCA_050115755.1 of Desulfobacteraceae bacterium. Lineage (GTDB taxonomy): Bacteria > Desulfobacterota > Desulfobacteria > Desulfobacterales > JAHEIW01 > JAHEIW01. Next base: position 2,604 of record JASFPY010000098.1, read on the forward strand.
TGTTTTCCATTATCTGATGGGCTTCATCTTTGGAAATTTGGCGGGCCAGACCTTTGTCGATGACAAATTCTGCCATTTCATCGTACTTGACGCACACTTCAAGGCTGTGGTGGCAATCGCTGCGGCCGAGTATTTTTGCTGACATGCGGCAGGGACAATGGGCCACGGCAATTTTGGTGGCCGCATCAACGATGGGGCCGATCTGTTCATTGGACATCACCCCCTGCATGGGGATCTCGATGCTTCTGTTGGCCGGACTGTACTTGAAGGATTTGGTTCGTGCACCGCCATAGACTTTTTGGGTTGTTGGGACACTAAAATAATTGAGCACCAGCCGGGCCATCCGTTTGGCCGTCTCATCCTGCTTTCCCCCCCAGAAAAATGTCTGCGGTAAACCGTACCCCACCTGAAGCAGAGCATATCCGGTTGAACCGTCACCCATCGGGGCCGTAAAGAGCATGTTGCGCGCAGCCATTGAGTCCAACGCTTCAGCAACTGCAGGCAAAGGAAGATCTGCACAGGCGGAAATATTTTCCAGGCCAACCACCTGCAGCGGCTCAAGGTCATTGGGTATCGCCAGAGCCACCCTGGCTTCAGCGGGGTTAAACATTTCTTTGAGAAGATCGAGGAGCTCTTCGGTGTATGGGTATCCCATGGTTAGATGTTCCAGGTGGACAGCCAACTGCCGGTATAGGTCCTGCATAGTCGTCACTCCCGATGAAAAATTATCTTTAACCTGAATTGAGCGATTGCCGATGTTGCCGCAGCTTCAAGGAAGATGTCGTTCCATATTTTTAATTTGAAACGCTCAGTTCAGGTTCAATAACATTTGAGCTAACACTGCTGCAAGGCGAAATTCTTAATTTCCCATTTTGTTCACGATCATTTGGGGTCTAGCAGCGTAATGATAAAGTCGGCGATCTGGTCTGCACCGTTTGAGATGTCTTGCTTAATACGTGGAAGCGCCAGAAGATCCTGCAGCCGATGGACCCATTCGCCGGCTTGAAATTCAGCTTCTCCAATAGCAAAACCGCACAGGTGGTTTTCAACAAAATCAACCAAGGGTTTCGATTCCCGATAACGGGCCCGGGCTGAATATCCGAAAGGGACCCCGGCCTGATAAATTTCGGCGATGGTACTGTAACCGATTTTTCCGACGACTGCATCCGCAGCGTTGATTAAATCGGGATGAAAATAGCTGGCGTTCTCCGGTAAAAGAATCAGATTGTTTTGAATGTTCTCAGAATCGCTGGCGCCCGAAATGATAAAATGGGTATCGGTCTGATTTTTCAGTTTATCGATAAAACCGTAGCTTTTGGGAACACCCCCGGCGGTAACCATGACCACCTTACAACCGTCCGGCAACCTCAGTCTCTGCCTGATCTGCCTTGAGGGGACTTTGATTTTTCGACTGGCTGGATCAGCCGTAAAATCAACTCTTTCAGGCTTGCAGATGGGGTGGGTTTGAATATGATAGGTGGCTTCGGCAAAAATAGATTGTAAATACGCATTGAACGCATTAAATCCGTGTTCCGCATATCCCTGATAGATCCAATCCCAGGTAAAATTTTCAACCAGAACCGAAGGCACACCGGCTTTCTGGGCAACGCGGATTCCCATCGGAGCGATGTCACAGATGACCAGCTTGCATTTCAGATCCCTTATTTTTTCAGCCACCGCGGCAATTCGCGATTGTTTGAAGGGTAGAAATTTTTTTAACTTGTGGACGGTTGCAGGTAAATCTTCCTGAAAGGGTGTTTTTTGGACTAGGCCGATGTCGGTTTCCAGCCGATGATATTGAAAGGCAAAAGAATTGGACTGGGAGAAAAACCAGTCCGGCACGGTGGTGAAAATGTCGAACTGAAGCGTCGATTCGATTTCCGCCAGTGCCTCCATGACACTGGCGGCTCGTGCGGCATGTCCAAAGCCGTGGGGCGATATAAAATAAGCAATACGTCTGGCAGTGACATCCGTCTGATATCGATCCGTCATTGGATTACCGCAGATTTGCAGATGGGACAGTCACCTTAACCCCAAGTTGATGGTTTCAGGGGTTAAGATCCAACCCTGGCAAAAGATCAGCGCTTTTATTCGTGCCGGTCTTATTCTTTGATCACAAAGTGAGCGCGTCTGTTTTTTGCCCAGGCATCTTCGGCTGAGCGGAAATCTACCGGCTGTTCCTCGCCGTAGCTGATCGTCGTTAGCCTGGAATCGGCTATGCCGAGGTCAACCAGAAAAGACTTGGCGCTGAAAGCGCGTCTGTCGCCGAGGGCCAGATTGTATTCATTGGTTCCCCGTTCATCACAGTGGCCCTCAATAATAACCTGTGCCCTGGGGTTTTCTCTGAGCCATGCTGCCTTTGCCCGCAAAATCTCCTGTGCTTCAACCGATAGGCTGGCACTGTCAAATTCAAAGAGAATATCTTCATTTTCAAACATATCTCTTGTGCTCTGGAATCTTTTGCCCTCTTCTCTGAGTTGTTCTTCTCTGAGCTGTTCTTCCCGAATGGCAGCCTGTCGTTCCTGTTCTCTTTTTCGGGCCTCCTCTTCGGCTCTTCTGCGGGCTTCATCCTCCGACATCACCGGTTCAGTTTTTATTTCTTTTTTGCCGCATGAGGGGGTAAGAAAGCCGATGAAGATAACGAGAGCGAAGACGAGGAACGCCCAATTTTTATGATTCATTCTTTTCTCCCTTTCTGCTTCGGTAAAAGGTTAACCGAACGTTGTTTTCGAATTTATATCTCAAAGTACACGTATTGTCAAAGCAATGAAAATCTGGAATCGGTTTTGTAGATCAGCTATTTTGATTCTTTTTGTACCCTAATAAGGACGATTGCGATGGTTGCAAGCGGGTTCGAAAAACGCTAAAGTGTCAACAAAACTGGCGGCTCATGGGGATATGAGCCGCCAGTTGAGGAGGACATAGAGGTATGCTTAAGAAGCATAGATCTGTGGGGTGTAAGAATGATAGACTACTACAATGTGGCATGTCAAGCTTTTTTTTAACTTTTTGGGTATTTAACATTTCACAAAAGCCGCTCCGATATGGTATGTGCTATGCGCGGTTTGTCAGAATAAGTTACCCTAAATTGAATGTTTCAAACTTTTAAAAATGTGTCGTTTGTATTAGACAGCCGGCAGCTTAATGATTAAGGTTAATTAATAAAATGAAAACATTACAGAGAGAAAGAACACCACTTTACGTATCTGACGCCAAGAACTGTGCCCGCCACATCGTGAGGGAGTCCCTCGACCAAATTCTGGCAGGGACATTTCAGATCCCGTCACACGAGGAAATGATATCCATTCTGGAGAGGGATTTTGACCATACATTTGATGATTACATGGCACGCCGCAAAATTATGAAGTCCCATCTATCCTGGAGCGAGGAACAAATTGATGATGAATTGGAAAACCAGAAGATTCGCTATGAGAACGAGCTGCGGGTGAATCTCAGAGTCGCTTCGCTGAAAACGATTGAAGAAATTGAAAACCTGGTAAAAAGCTTAAATCAGGCGATCACCGAATGGAAAATCGAAAATCTTTAAAGATTGATCACCCTTTCGGACAGCTGCATCGCTGTTACGATGTCCAGCATGTTGGTGGTTTCGCCGACCTGCTTTTTCTCCAGCAGGTTGAAGTGGTCCAGGCAGGTGCCACAGACCAGAATCTTCAGACCCGCCGCTTCGTAGGCCTTTAAGTCTGCAAGCACCTCCGAGCCCTCGATGGTCAGTTTAACGCCGTTGTTCACGAACACCAGCCGCCACAGCTCGTCACCCATCTCTTTCAGCGTGCGCAGGAAGTTGATCATCAGCTTCAAACCCAGCGCGTCGTCGCCGTAACCCATCCTGTCCGTGGCGCACATGACCATGATTTTTTTCGTGCCGCTGGACGGCACCGCTTCAGGTTGGGGCTGCGCTGAAGGTGTCGAATCACAGGATCCGATAACAGCATAGTCGGTTCCGTCTTGTTCCATTGTCGTTTGAAAACCCTGGGATTCCAAAAACCGTTGAACATTCTGTTGGGAAGCTGCATTGTCGACGACCACTCTTACACTGGCGGGATTGTCCTCCTGCAAAGCGGCCTTTGTTTGCAGTACGGGCGCCGGGCATGCCAGACCGCGGGCATCAATATCTTTCATGGAAATACCTCCTCAGCTAACTAGACGTGGTGAAACCACTTCTAGACCACATGTATTCTTTCGTCCGGCCCCTCGATAATTTCGCCGATTTGGGCAGCATCCCCAATACCCCGGTCTTTCAGGGTTTCCACCAGGGCACCGGCTTGATTTTCGCTGATGCTGATCAGCAGTCCACCGGACGTCTGGGGATCGAACAGCACGTCCTGAAGCGTGCGCGGCACGGTTTCGGCAAAGGCGATCATCTCCTCACGAAACGCTCTGTTTTTGTGGGCCCCGGCAGGGATTAGCCCAATGGATGCAAATTCCAGGGCTTCGGCAATGACGGGCACCTTTCCGGAATCGACCCGCGCGCTCGTGCCGGATCCACAGACCATTTCAGCAAGGTGCCCCAGCAGGCCGAAGCCGGTCACGTCGGTGCAGGCGTTGACATTGAAGTCCGTCATGATCCCGGCAGCATCCCGGTTAAGAACCGCCATTAAACGGGTAACCCTGTCGGTGAGTTTTGCGGGGGCC
>JASFPY010000099.1:0-7250 GCA_050115755.1 Desulfobacteraceae bacterium
ATCGTGTGGACCTATAACCGTTATCTGGGAATCAGCCAGATCTTCAAAAGTTTCCAGGGGGATTAGCCCATGAAACAATTCTCGATAGGATGGACATTGATCCGGATTTACACGTTTATCGTCTACGCCTTCCTGTTTGCGCCTATCGTCGTGGTCATGGTGCTGGCATTCAATCCCAAACAATTCGGCATTTTCCCCATGGAGGGTTTCAGTTTCCGGTGGTTTATCAAACTGGCTCAAAATGAAGCGATCATTGCCGCTTTTAAAAACTCTGTGGTCCTGGGCTCGCTGACCGCTGTGCTATCCACCACTATCGGCATTCTGGCAGCAATGGCATTTATCCGCTTTGACTTTCCCGGTAAAAACACCATTAACACGCTGCTGCTTTCACCGATTATGATCCCGGAAGTGGTTTTGGGTGTGGCGCTGCTGTTGTTTTTGCGATGGCTCCAGCAACCCAAGAGTTTTGCCCTGCTGTTGATCGGACACGTTGTGCTGACCCTGCCCTATGTGCTGTTGATCGTTCAGGCGCGTCTGGTGGGTATTAAAACAGAGTACGAAGAGGCAGCAAAATCCCTGGGCGCCAATGCATTTCAGACCTTTAAAGAGATCACTTTACCGCTATTGTTGCCGGCCATACTGGCCGGCGCCCTTTTTTCCTTTACCATCTCGTTCGACGATATCACCGCCACGCTTTTTTGGGCCACGGCACAAAATCAAACCGTTCCGGTCAAGATTTTCAGTATGCTGAGACTTTCCATCAGCCCGGAAATCAATGCCCTGGGCGCCGTTATGATTGTACTGACCGTTACCACCCCGTTGCTGGCAGGTTATCTGTCACGCAAGTTTTCAAAAGTAAAGGAATAATTTGAGAACCTTCAACTGAAAGGAGAACCAATGGCTACCGTAACGAAAGACAAATTGGATCGTTTATACGAGGCGTATAAGAGCGGCACGATAAGCCGGCGCCAATTTCTCAAATACCTTGGCATCGCCGGGGCTTCCATCGGGCTGGTCGGATCGCCCTTTGGAAATGCCGTCAAAGAGGCCTGGGCGGCTAAATCCATCCGTTTCGATGGCTGGGGCGGCGTGGTTTCAGAGGCGTTCCGGGAACACGCGTTCAAGCCTTTTACCAAAGCCACCGGCATCAAGGTCATCGATGGCGAATTCGGTGGTATGGATTCCTACCTGACGCGTGTCAAAGCCTCCTACCCACCCGGCGGGGAGTTTAACATCGCCCATCTCAGCGCTGTGTTCGACTATGCCCGCTATGTGGATCTGGGTTTTTCTACGGTACTGGATGAATCCAAAATCCCCAATCTCAAAAATGTCATGGTGTCAATGATCAAACCTTTAAAGGAGATCACCAAAGGGACCCTGTCGGCAGTGCCATATGATCTGGGACAGACCGGCATCGCTTACAACACCAAGCATATCAGCAAGGAAAAGGCTGAAAAGCTCGGCGCTTCCCTGCTGTGGGACAAGGGATTGAAGGGCAAACTGGGCAGCTGGGGTGGCGACCACAGGACCAACATGTGGTACGCGGCACTTCACACCGGCCAAAGCCCCAACAATATGACCGACTTGAAGGCCATCTGGGCCGCATTGCGTGAACAGCGCGGCCTGATGAAGAAATATTGGGCCTCCGGCGCCGAACTCATGAGTCTGCTGGCCAATGAGGAAATCTATGCCACGGTGGCCTGGTCCGGGCGAGTGGCCGCACTTCAGCAGGAAGGCCATCCCATCGGCTACCTCTCACCTGAGGGCACCTATTCCTGGATGGAATATCTGTTCGTCCTGAAAGGTACCGATCTGGAGATCGCCCAGCAACTGCTCAATTTCATGCTGGAGCCGGCAGCGGCCATCGCCGTATCCGAAGGGCAAAACTACCCGCCCAGCCTGGATCCGACCAAGGTTAAATTGACAGATAAGATCAAGAAGATGCCGGCCTTCGATCCCACCGGCAAACTGGAAGGATACCTGTTTGCCAAGCCGGCTTACTGGAATTCCAATCAGGTGGAATGGACGGAACAATGGGACAGGGTCAAGGCAGGCAGTTAGTGTCGATCCATAAAAGGCATCTTGCGGCCCAGGCCGGCGTTCTCGCGATGTTGAAATCCTCAACGTAGCGCTGCTACGCCTGCGGTTTCAACATTGCTGCGGCCTTGGCCTGAACCACAATCTACCATTTATGAATCGACACGGGTAGTTTGGCTTTGCAGTGATGCTAACCATCTAAAACAATGGCCGGGGTCGGACGCTTTTAAATGAGAGCGTCTGATCCCGGCATCAGGCAACCGAAGACAGGGAGACAGGATAATTGGCGACCGACAAAAAGCAACCCATCGTGCAGTTCAAAGGCATTTTAAAACGGTTCGGCAACGTTGTCGCCGTTGATAAAATGGATTTTGACATCGAAGAAGGGAGCCTGGTGACGCTGCTTGGCCCTTCCGGATGCGGTAAGACCACCTTGCTGCGCATGGTGGCCGGTTTGGAAGATCCCACCGAGGGCGATATTTTCATCAAGGGGGTCCGCATCAACGACACACCGATCCACAAACGAAATCTGGGAATGATTTTTCAGAACTATGCACTGTTCCCCCACAAAACCATTTTTGACAACGTGGCCTTTGGCTTGAAGTACAGGGATGTGTCAAAAGAGGAGGTCAAAAAAAAGGTGACACGGGCGCTGGAGATGGTTCGCCTGCCCGGGGTGGAAAACCGTATGCCGAGCCAGCTTTCCGGCGGCCAGCAGCAGCGCATCGCCATGGCACGCGCCATCGTAATCGAGCCGGATGTGCTGCTGATGGACGAACCGCTCTCCGCGCTGGACGAGAACCTGAGGGAGGAAATGCGACGCGAGGTAGACAACCTGCAGCAGATGATTGGCGTAACCACCATCTTTGTCACCCATGACCAGCGTGAAGCATTGAGCATGTCGGACAAAATCCTCGTCATGAAAGACGGTCTGAAGCAGCAGGAAGGACACCCCGAAGATGTTTACAACCAGCCGATCAACCATTTTGTCGCCGATTTTTTGGGCCACTCCAATTTCATTCAGGGTGAAGTTGTCGATGTCGACGACCGTCACGTAAGCGTCAAAATTGAAACCGGTGATGTTCTCTTTGCCGAAAATAAAGGCGGATTCGCGAAAGGTGATCGGGTGGAAATAATCGTCCGCGCCCAGCGGTTCGATGCCTATGATAAGGATGAATTCAAACCGGCGGAGGGGATGAACCATTTTCAAGGCCGCATCAAAGACCGCAGTTACATGGGCGGGGAGGTCAGTTACTTTATTGAACTGAGTGCCGATCGTGAAATCCACGTCATCAGTATGATGAGAACACGGATCTACAAAATCGGCGAGGAAGTCAGCGTACAGGTATCGCCACACCACTGCCATTTGATTCCCATACAATGAACCGGCAGACCTTTTTACTGCATACTTTTTGATCAAAAACCTGAAAGCAGACACTGCCGTTTTCGGGTTTTATTTTTTTTCCGCGGTTGTCGGCCGGCCTGAATATAAATTCGCTTCCAAAGACCCCCGACGGGTAGAAAGTAGAAACAGAGAGGTACGTATGCTGAAACTGGATCGCATCGAAAACCAATTGCATGAGCGCTATGCGAACCGGATCATCACGATCGATTCGCACATCGCCGGGGAACCGGCCCGGCTGATTGTGGGCGGGTTGGGCCCCTTGCCGGGGGAGAACATGCAGAACAAACGCGAATATTTCATGGCGCACTATGATCATATTCGCCTGCTGCTGACGCGCGAACCCCGCGGCCACCGCGACATGTTTGCCGCCTGCGTCACCGAACCCGTTACGCCCGGTGCCCAATTTGGTCTGATTTACATGGATGCGCGCCGCTATCCCTATCTATGCGGTCATGCCACCATGGGAGCGGTCATGACGTTGATCGAAGCCGGTGTGATCGAGCCGGACGGCGACGAATCACAGGTTATCGTCGACACCCCTTCCGGTCCCATGCAGGCGACAGCCTATATGCACAACGGCAAGGTCGAATCAGTTGCGATCCGGATGGTCCCCTCGTTTGTTTACGGCGATAATGAAACCCTATCCGTTCCCGAGTTCGGTCAATTGACGGTTGCGACCGTCTGTGTGGGCGGGTTCTTTGTCATGGTTTCAACCGATCAGATCGGCCTCGACTTCTCCCCGCCAAACAGAGACCGCTTGAAGGAATTGGGGATGCAGCTCATCCACGAAGCCAATCAACAATTGACCGTGCGCCACCCCACGCGGCCCGAGGTCAAAACGGTTGATGTAACCGAATTTTATGATCCATCATCGGACGCCCAGGGCAAGGGAAAGAGCATGGTTATTCTGGGCGAAGGCCATATGGACCGCTCGCCTTGCGGCACCGGCACGACGGCCAAGATGACCCTGCTTCATCACCGGGGCCGGTTCGGCTTCGATCAAACCTTCACAAACACCAGCCCACTCGGTACGACCTTTCAGGGTCGGCTGGTGGAACAAACCCGGCTGGGGGATACCATGGCGGTTGTTGCGGAAGTCCGCGGCAGCGCTTATATCACCGGCGCACACGAATTCATTATCGATCCGAAGGATCCCTTTCAGGAAGGATTTTTGTTATGACCCGGAACTCCGCTGCACCCGATCTCATTTTGTTGAACGGCAACATCCGCACACTGGATTCTCAAAAACCGCAGGCCCGGGCAATCGGCATCAGGGGCGGGCAGATCATCGCGGTCGGTGAAAATGACGCAATTGATGCCCTGGCGGGTCAGGATACAGAGCGCGTCGAGCTCAACGGTCGTCTGGCAATTCCGGGGTTGATGGATTCTCATTTTCATTTTTATGACTGGGCCATGGGTCGTCAACAACTTGATCTGGCGCGGGTCAACGCTCTAGACGAACTTCTCGATCAGGTTGCGCTGACCGCCAAACAGCTGCCACAGGAGAAGTGGATTCTGGGTCAGGGCTGGAATGAATCCGACTGGCCCGAGCATACCATGCCCCGCCGGGATCATCTGGACGCGGTTGCCCCCGCTCATCCGGTCGCCCTCTGGCGCTGTGATCTGCATCTTGTTTCGGTTAACTCACGTGCCCTGGAACTGGCCGGAATCGATGAATCCACCCCGGACCCCCCCGACGGAGTGATTGAAAAGGATTCATCCGGGCGTCCCACCGGCATCCTGCGTGAACTGGCACCCAACCTGGTCAAATCGGTTATCCCGCCACCAAGCGCTGATGAGCTTGTGGCGGCAATGCGGGACGGCATTACCCATTTGCACACCCTGGGTCTGACCGCTGTTCACGATGCTCGCCTCATGGGTGGCCTGGAGGGCGCCGCCGCTTTAAAGGCCTGGCAGCTGTTAAACGAAAAAGGCAAGCTGGATTTGCGCTGCTGGGTGAGTCTTGCCGGAGAACGCCTGGAGGAGGCCATCGCCCTGGGACTTCGAACCGGACTCGGTGATGAAAGGCTTCGCATCGGCCACGTTAAATACTTTGCCGACGGCGGTATGGGCGCGCGTACGGCCTGGATGCTGGAGCCTTACCTGGATGCCGAATACGGCATGCCGCTGGGCTCCATGATGGAGCTGAGACAAAAAATTGCAGCAGCGGAAAACGCAGGGCTGGCCGTAATGGTTCATGCCATCGGGGATCGCGCCAATCGCGAGATCATTACCATCCTGGAAGAACTCGCTGATTCGCGCAACAAGGCTGCGCAACGATCCAGCTTGCCACCGGTGCTGCCCCATCGGATTGAGCACACCCAGATGATTCGTTCCGAAGACATCCAGCGATTGGCCAAACTCAAAGTGGCGGCCTGCGTCCAGCCGCACAACATGATTCTGGATATCAACATGATCGACGAATCGGTTGGAGAGCGCGGCCGTTGGACCTATGCGTATAAAGAAATGCTCGATGCGGGCATTGCGGTGCTTTTCAGTTCCGATGCACCCGTTTGCGATCCGAGCCCGCTGGTGGGAATTCATGCAGCGGTTACCCGCCAAAGGCGTGATGGCACACCGGAAGGCGGATGGTATCCCGAGCAGCGAATCCGTGTGGAAGATGCCGTTCGGGGCTACACGACGGTGCCCGCCGCTTTTTACGGGCAATCCGATAAGATGGGCACGTTAACACCCGGAAAAAGGGCCGACATGATCATTTTAGACCGGGATATTTTTGAGGTGGATCCGATGGAGATCGTCGATGCCCGTGTGGAAATGACGATTTTTGACGGCCGGATTGTATTCCGATCCAATTAATCTGAAAGCCTCCAACTCGTGCAAAATCCAGGTCATAATGAGGAACGGGGCTTTTGATCTTGCTAAGCGCTTTCAGGTCATCAGAAAACCGGCGGTGTCCACCAGACCGTCAATCGGCAGGATCGGTTTGCCGTCTGTATCGATGCTGACTTGCGGTGGCCAGTCGTAAGCCGGATCCATGCCTTTGAAATAGTCCAGCCCATAGGGCAATAGCTTTAATGACATCTGCCCATTTTCTTCAGAAAGCCTCGATGTGAGACCGAAATCAACTTCGCCCAGTTCTGTGAGGATAATATAGCGCGGTATCTCCCGACCGCTGCCGTCCTTGCGGACACGCGCCGCAATATCGATCACAGCGGAAATGTCGACAGGATGTTTTTGGTTCCATTCTTTTTGCAGGGGCAAACCGGCGACATATAGATGGTGGAATTCAAGGCCGATCTGTCGGCAGCTAAATGCCAACCGGTGGATTTCTTCTGCATTGTCATTGATGTTCGCCAACAGCGGCGTGTTATTGTAAACGGTAATGCCTTTATTATGTAAGGCTTTTACCAGCTCTTCGTGGACCGGCTCGATTTCACTGGAATGCAGAAATTGCGTCTCGATCTCCAGCCTCAGGGGATTGACCACCGTCAACCGGTTGAACTCTGCCAGACGGTCAATGACCCCCCGGGTATAAACCGCAGGTTCATAATTGAACTTGAGACTCCGCAACCGGACAGCGTTGACATGCGGGACTTCCCGAAGATAGTTGATCAGCTTTCCAATCTGATACAGGCCCTCTATGGCATCCTGCCTGGATGCAATGAGGACATCGGTGATCCGGTTGTCCTGGCGAATATAATCCAGATCTTTATCATCGGCCGTGGCATCGATTTCTACGCGAGTCTCATGGGCCCTGAAAAGGGTTTCCGATGCAGTCGAAACGACTGTGCATCCGATTCTTTGATCTTTTATCGTCAACGCCTGCATTTTTTCCAGGGCATGCTGA
>JASFPY010000100.1:0-7245 GCA_050115755.1 Desulfobacteraceae bacterium
TTGAACAGATTAAAATCCTCTTTCAACAGGCATAATCAAACAATTCGGCCCTCCAGAACCTTTTACGAATTCTGAAAAATTGATCAGATGAAGATTGAATTCATTTCGGTCGAGAGCATCTATGGCCCCTTGATTTGTATTGTCTACGATCAGTTCTCCATCGCCAAGGCATATGAGGTTGGCGGTTGAGTTGTTACTGAAATTGATTCCTGTTATGTCAAATCCCCGCAAAATATCTCTGTCAACGATATCCGTGCAAACAAGAAGCCTGTCATCGCCGACTGGCATCAAGACCTTGTCCAAATGTAAAACCAGATCTGGTAAACTGACCGTTCGAATTTCATATCCCATCTTCTCCAAAAAGTAAGATAGCTGAAGACAGCCTTCAGCGTTTGTACGTTTTGATAGGCCGATGTAAGCAACCGGATCTAACAAAATCACGTCGCCACCATCGACGGTGCCGGGAAACTCGATCTTGCCCGCCTTGGGCTCTCCAAGATGATTGAGAGCTGATGCCATCCAACGGCCCTCGGCCTGTCTGGTCTCAATTCCAGGCCGAAGTTCAATATAGCCTTCCGGTGTACATAATGCCGTATCACGCGTGAATACGGAGTTCGGATGATCTTTAAGCTCTGGCAAATCAACAACATCAGAACCGAAATCTCTAAGTGTGTCTTTAAGATTATCGTGTTGCTCGAGGGCCAGTTTTTGGTTTGCAACATCACGGATATTATGAGCTTGTAAGTTTACAACTCTGTAATATTCATTCCATGGCGTGCTGACAACCACGCGCTTCAATCTTTGCGCTTCACTTCTCAGCATAGGCCCATCTGTTTAGAGGAAAAACCGCTTCTAATGGCTGGTGATATGTGCGTAAGCACTGTGATTGTGGATGGATTCGAAATTCTCGGCACTGACCGAATACCAGGTAATATTGTCATCTTTTTCCAGCTTTTTGGCGATATCCCGCACAATATCTTCGACAAACTTGGGATTGGCAAACGCATTTTCAGTGACATACTTTTCATCCACGCGCTTTAAAACCGAGTAGACATCCGTGGAAGCAGCACTTTCCACCAGATCAATCATATCTTCCAACCAGATGAATTTCTTAAAACGCGTCGCCAGCTGCACTTCACCGCGCTGGTTGTGAGCCCCCTGGTCGCTGATCTCCAGCGAGCAGGGACAAACAGATGAGATGGGCACAATGACTTCTGAAACCAGATCGATTTTGCCCGATGGGTCGCTGGTGCCAATGATGCGGCAGGTGTAATCCATCAAACCCGGCGATGAGCTGACCGGTGCTTTTTTTTCGATAAAATAGGGAAATGTGACTTCAATGTGCGCTGAAGCCGCATTGAGGTGCTTCTTCATACTTTCCAGAATTTCAGAAAATTTTCGCAGCGAGATCTCCAACTGCAAAAGATGCAGCATTTCGACGAACCGGCTCATGTGCGTACCTTTATACTCATGGGGCAAATCAACATACATATTGATGGTGGCAACCGTATTTTGCGTACCGTCACGGCGATCACGAACCGTTATCGGATATCGTAAATTCTTGATGCCGACCTTATCAATCGGGATGTTACGGTAATCGCGCTGGTTCTGGGTGTCTTTCATGCTATTTTAAAAGGTAATCACATTTCACACGGCTCATGGCCCGGAAGATATTGCCTTTGATTTTTTTATTGCTGCGGTAAAGTTGATTTAAAACAGCTTTTATTTCCTGGCGCTTTGAATGCTTTGCTGAAGGGCATGGATTAACAAACTCGGGAAAACGCTGCTCGTTTGCAAAAGACCGGATAAGGTTTTCATCCGCATAGGCCAACGGCCGAATAACGGTGAACTTTTCTTGAAAGAATGTCTGGGAAGGAACCATAGTGCTGATTTCGCCTGCGTAGCAGATGTTTAGAAATAAGGTTTCAATGATGTCATCTTTGTTATGCCCCAGGGCCAGTTTATTGCATCCCAGTTCATTGGCAATTTCAAAAAGACGTTTGCGGCGCAGGCGCGAGCATAAAAAACAGGGATTTTCGCGGTTGACCGTGCTGTGGCCCAGAATCCCATAATCGGTAAGCTCAACCCTTAAAGCAAGGCCGATATCGGCAGTGTAGCTCTGAAGCGACTCGCTGAAACCGCCTTCAAATCCGGGATCAACATATACCGGAAACAGCTCAACGTTTATCGGTACCCTCGGCAGCCTTTCAGCCAACATCCACATCATCGTCAAACTGTCAGTCCCGCCGGATACCCCCACGATAACTCGATCACCGTCATGCAGCATGTCATACCGGTGCACCGCTTTGCCGACAGCCCGGTTTAACGCTTTATATTTCGCGCTGTTCCTCGTTAGGTTTCTTTCTCCTCTTTTTCGATGATATTAATTTTTCCAGCAGCCACTTCCCGCAAGGCGACCACAACATCTTCATTCTTCGGCGAACTTACCAGATAATCTGATCCTTCGCGAATCTGCCTGACTCGCTGGGCGACCATGTTCACCAGCAAAAATCGATTGTCGACTTTTTTTAGGCAATCTTCAATTGTAATACGTGCCACGAAAAAACCTCCATCTGATTTGTTTTATTGGTTTAATTTGTTTAAATTGGTTTTATTGGTCTGGTTCGGTGAACATCTATAATTATTAAACCAATTGAACCAATCCAACCAATCGAACCAATTAAACATTCTACAATATCTCTACCAGTTCATAGCTGCGTCTGCCGCCGGGTACCTCAAGAAAGAGCTCATCACCCGGCTTTCGACCCAGAATAGCCTTTCCGAGAGGCGATGATACGGAGATGCGGCCGTTTTCAATATCGGACTCATCCGGACCCACGAGTTGATAGCTCACATCCTCTCCGGTTTCAATGTTTTCAAGAACGACCTTGCTGCCGAAAACAGCACGATCCTTGGGCAGTTTATCGGTTTCGATAATATCAATGTTGGCTAATTTAAATTCCAATTCATTGATGCGCCCTTCAATAAAGCCCTGGCGGTCTTTTGCAGCGGCGTACTCCGCATTTTCACTCAAGTCACCGTGTGCTCTTGCTTCTTCTATCGCTTTTATATTTTGGGGGCGCTCAAACTTTTTCAGGTTTTGCA
This sequence comes from Desulfobacteraceae bacterium, assembly GCA_050115755.1. GTDB lineage: Bacteria > Desulfobacterota > Desulfobacteria > Desulfobacterales > JAHEIW01 > JAHEIW01. Next base: position 3,106 of record JASFPY010000100.1, read on the forward strand.
GCTCTTTACGAAGTGCTTCAAAACCCTGCCGGGTAACGGGAACTCGATCCAATTTATACTCCAGATGTCATTGGGCGTTTTGCGCTCAATGCGATGTTAATCCGCCGCGGCGGATTTGTTATTCGTTATTTATATTTCTCAAGCCCAAAAATATCATAAATATTCCTTTGCCAGGACTTGGGCAATTTGCACCGTGTTGGTCGCGGCTCCTTTTCTGATGTTGTCGGCCACGATCCACATATTCAGACCGTTGGGGACCGACTCATCCTGCCGAATCCGCCCCACCAGGGTTAGGTCCTGGCCGGCAGCATCTGTTGCCAGCGGGTACAGGTTTTTCCCGGGGTCATCCATCACTTTAACTCCCGGCGCATTTTCCAGCAAGGTCCGAACATCCTCGGCAAAAACGGGTTCATGGGTCTCAATGTTAACCGATTCGGAATGTCCGAAGAAAACCGGCACCCGCACCGTTGTGGCCGTAACGGCAATAGAATCATCCTCCATTATCTTGCGGGTTTCATTGACCATTTTAATTTCTTCTTTGGTATACCCATTATCCAGAAAGATATCGATATGCGGCAAGCAATTAAAAGCAATGCGATGCGGGTATACCCTGTTCTCATAATTCAAAAAATTGATCATCGCCCGGGATTGATCAAAAAGCTCATCAATTGCCTTTTTGCCTGTTCCCGATACCGCCTGATAGGTTGATACCACGATTCTTTTTATGCCATATTTCTTGTGGATCGGGTTCAACGCCACAACCATCTGAATCGTCGAACAGTTCGGGTTGGCGATAATGCCCTTTTCAGTATACTGGGCAATGGCGTGTGGATTTACCTCAGGCACAACCAGCGGCACCTGTGGGTCCATTCGCCAGGCACTCGAGTTATCCACCACTGCACATCCATCCTCGGCAGCAAAAGGAGCAAATCTCTCACTGGTTGCGCCGCCGGCTGAAAACAGCGCAATATCGAAACCTTTGAAAGAATCCTCCTTCAGCTCCTTTACATCGATCAGGTCACCCTTAAACCTGAGCTGGCGTCCTGCGGATCGACTCGATGCTAAAAATACAACAGAATTCAACGGAAAATCCATTTCTTCCAGACAGCGTATCATTTGATTTCCCACCGCTCCGGTGGCACCGGCAACAGCGATGTTCATTTTTTTCTGCGCCATACTGCATTCCCCGCATTTTATTTTTTTGAAGCCACTTCTAAACGTTTTTTACAATATATTCCACCACGAGATCCCCAACAACATGGGTTGCATGCCCCATTTTACCGGCTGCGACATCTTTGATATTTTCCCGCAAAACCTTGGCAACACCGGCTTCAACAGCAGCAGCCGCCCTTTTTTCCCCGATGGTGTCCAGCATCAACTGCGCTGCCAATATGGCTGCAATCGGATTTATTTTTTTCTGGCCGGTATATTTTGGCGCCGAGCCGCCGATGGGTTCAAACATCGAAACGCCATCAGGGTTGATATTGGCGCCGGCCGCGACTCCCATACCGCCCTGTACCATCGCACCCAGATCGGTAATAATGTCACCGAACATATTATCGGTAACAATCACATCGAACCATTCCGGATTCTTTACCATCCACATGCACAGGGCATCAATATGCGCATAATCGGTTTCGACGTCCGGGTACTCCTCGGCGACCTCGTTAAATGTCCGCTCCCAGAGGTCGAAGGCATAGGTCAGTACATTGGTTTTGCCACAAAGGGTGAGCTTTTTCATCTTGCCTCTTTTCTGGCAATAATCAAAAGCATATCGGATGCACCGTTCTACACCTTTGCGGGTGTTGATGGATTCCTGAGTGGCAATCTCATCCGGTGTACCGCGCCTCAGGCAACCACCGGCACCGGCATAAATCCCCTCCGTATTTTCACGTACCACGACAAAATCGATATGTTCAGCACCTTTGTCCTTTATCGGCGTATAAACCCCCTCATAGAGCTTTACCGGTCTTAAGTTTATATATTGATCCAACGTAAACCGGGTTTTCAACAAAATGCCCTTTTCAAGAACACCGGGTTGCACTTCCGGATGGCCGATGGCCCCTAGAAAAATTGCGTCTTTTTGGGCGAGTGAATCAAGCTGTTGATCTGAAATCGTTTCCCCGGTGGCCAGGTAATGCTCACCGCCAATATCGTAGGTAAGAAACTGAAACCCGAAGTTGAATTTGGCAGCCACCGCCTCAAGCACTTTAAGGCCCTCTGCGACGACCTCCGGCCCGGTACCATCTCCCGGAATAACAGCGATATCATATGTTTTTTTCATCCATCGATTCCCTTGACCCGGGATTTAAATCTGCCGGCGATTATAAAAAACCGCCGGTTCGCATACACCTGGCTGAAATCCGGCGATAGGTCAAATTTATTCTTGTTTAAAAATTGAACCGCTTATTTTTGGCAGGCGCCTCTGCCAGATTAGGGCCCTATAAATCGTCCGATAACAGAAGACCCCGCCCTCACTTTTTCACCGACAGCAACCTTGACTTCAGCATCATCGGGCAGATACACATCAAGCCGCGAGCCAAAACAGATCATTCCGTAACGCTGGCCTTTGCGCACATCATCACCGGGCTGCACGTTGCAGATAATCCTTCTGGCAATCAACCCAGCGACTTGAACGACACACAGCGATTTGCCGTCTGCAGTTTCCAGAAAAACCGCATTGTGCTCATTTTGCAACGATGCTTTGTCCAAGTTGGCTGCAAAAAATTTACCGGGATGATAGCCGACTTTGCTGACCTTGCCGTCAACCGCAATACGATTGACGTGCACATTGAATACGGACATAAAGATGCTGATCTTCTGGCAGCTGCCCTCGCAAAAGCGTGTGCGTTCAACCGGGCCCACCGAAATGACTTTGCCGTCTGCCGGCGAAACGATGATATGCGGCTCATTGGGAATTACCCGATCCGGATCCCTGAAAAACCCGCAAAAACAAAAGGTGACCACCAGACTCAGCAAGGTCAGATAGGTCATCCCCAACAGGGCAAATATCAACGTGACAAATGCCGCGCCAAAAATCGGCGCATATCCGGCTTTTGCCACCGGAACCGCTGTTCGTTCCGGTGGATTCGACCAGGAATCTGGGTTCATGGAATTTTTATCCCGAATGCAGTCGCAAAATGTGTTTAAAGGCCACTCCTACTGAAGTATCTCTGGTAAACCTGAACCTGCATTCATACCAGCATGAGCATAAATTGTCAATTGATACTGAGACATGATTACAAGCTATCTCCAAAATGCATCTAACACTTAATAACTGCGCTGAAAGCCTCCTTAAAATGCTCACATACTACATGTATGCTGCGCTTTTGCGCCGGCTTTTGCCTTGTTTTTGAGCGTAAGCTACTATTTTTGAGATAGCTTGTAGAAGTCGGTTATCCGCAAAATCATGGACCAAAGTTCAGTTCCGCATCCGATTTCCGGATGTAATGGGGAACCAGGCCGCCAACCTCATCCGTGTCATTGGCTTCAAACCGCGGCATGCTCAAGAATGCAACACTCGATGCCCGTATCATGTTTTGGCCCTCGGGAACAAAATGGGCCAACCCTTTCGTCGCAGCAACAATATCCTGACGATAGAGTCGGGCGCCGGTTCCAATAAACACGCAGGGGGATTTGATATCCTCAACGACGGCTTCAGGAACCATGGCCCGCGGGCCTGTCTTTTGAATTAACCGCCCCTCATTGAAACCATAGGTGGCACCATATACCTCGCCTTTGCGAGCATCTATCAAGGGGCAAATTAAATACGATGTTTGGCCGCATTGCCAGGCAAGCGCTTCAAGGGTCGATATGCCGACAACCGGTCTGGCCAGCGCATAAGCCAACCCCTTGACAGTACTGATGCCAATCCGCAGGCCGGTAAATGATCCCGGCCCGATCGTAACCGCCAGCCCGTCCAGATCGCCAGGGTGAAAGCCGGCGATTTCCAGAACCGAGTGGATTAATTCCATCAGGTGTTTTGAATGGGTCTGGCTTTTTACAATGCTCAACTCAGCGGATAGGAATCCGTCATTGGTCACGGCCACGCTGCAGCTCTGGGTGGCGGTATCAAGTGCAAGGATTTTCATCAGTTATTGACGTTTGGATTTTACCTGTTTTAATTTGCGCCCGGGTTTG
>JASFPY010000101.1:0-7243 GCA_050115755.1 Desulfobacteraceae bacterium
CTGCAAAACAAAGCGCTGGATTTTACCGCCACTTGTCTTGGGGATTCTATCGGTAAATTCGATCCAGCGCGGATATTTATAGACGGCAATTCGATCCCGCACAAAGGTTTTGATCTCTTCTTCAAGCTCCGTTGATGCATCCTGTTCTGATTTGAGAACCACAAAAGCATAAGGTTTAATCAGATCGTCGGCATCCGGGTACCCCACCACCGCACTTTCCGTCACCGCAGGATGTTGATTCAGCGTATTTTCAACCTCCCGGGGCGCCAGCCATTTGCCGCCCACGCGCAGCATGTCATCGCTGCGGCCCCGGAAATAATAATACCCTTGCTCATCGACCAGATAGCGATCTCCGGTAACAAACCACTCGCCCTGCATATTCAGCTTCGTCTCTGCTCTCTGATTCCAGTAGGCGGAAGCGATCGAACCCCCGCTGATCATCAGGTTGCCGATCTGACCGGATTTAACCGGCCGGCCGTCATCATCCAGCAGTCGCGCATCATAACCCGGGACGACCTTACCGGTGCTGCCCACTTTAATTTCGCCAAAGCGATTGGAAAGAAAAATATGGCAGATTTCAGTGGAACCGGTTCCATCTAATATTTCAACACCAAATTCTTCTTTGAATCGGTGATAAATTTCCGGTGAGAGAATCTCAGCCGAGGAAATACAGGCCCGCAGGCTTTCTACCGGCGGCAGCTCGTTGCCCTCAGCACGACACGTTTTTTTGTATTCGGCCAGCACACCCAGCAGGGTCGGCACCGTAAAAAAAAGTGTGGGCTGATATTTCACCAGATCCGCATAAAAAAGCTCCGGTTTGGGAGGGTGACTGATGAGCACGGTCGTAGCTCCCACGGCAAATGGAAAATAAGCACCATTTCCCAGCCCATAGGCGAAAAAAAGAAACGATCCCATAGCCCGGTCTTCAGAGGTCATATTCAATACGCCTTTGGCGTAAGCCTCCGCACAATAAACCATATGACTGTGGTGGTGAATTGCCCCCATTAATTTTTCAGGATTGCGACCACTATACAGCCAAAAGGCCGTGTCATCGGGTGTGGTCGCGGCGGCTTTAAAGTCTGTATCTGCATTTTCTAAAAGCTCATTGAAGGACAGATGCGCGTGATCGGCATCACCGCAGACAATCACCTGCTTCAGGAAAACAGCCTGATCCAGGATCTTTTCAATCTCCGGTAAAAATACCGCATCGACGATTAAAACCACGGCACGGCTGTCATTGAGCATATAGAGAAAATCCGGCGCTTTCATCAGAATATTGGACGGTATCGGCACCGCACCGATCTTAATGGCCCCGTAAAATGAAAACAGCATTTGCGGTGTATCCCGCAGCAGCAACATGACACGGTTTTCCATGCCAACGCCCAGCCCGGCCAGCACATTGGCCATACGGTTGACGTTTTCGAGAAACTGGCGATAGGTGTAGGCCTGATCCTCAAAAAGAATGGCCGTTTGCTCGCCGCGGCCTTTCTCGACATTGCGGTCGACAAAGTATTCGGCGGCATTGAATCGTTTAGGCAGATCCAATTCGAGCATACGTTTCCCTTGATTACAGAATTTAGCGTTTAGATGCCGTCAGTAGCCCGTTGCCCGCCGCTTGTGCAATTGACAACGGACCACCGACAACAAACAATTATAAATTACTTGCCAAAGTATTCCATCGTCCTTGGCAACTCGATCCACCCGGAGATATCCACCATTTTACCATTCTTGACTTGATAAATCTTGGCGGCCATACTGCCGCGGTGGTCCTTGCTGGTGAAGGTCAGCGGTGGTGCTAAACCGCCGGTTTCAAAGTTGCGGAATTGCTCAAAGGCATCGCGTATTCCAGCCGGTGTCAGGTTGCCGGCCTTGTCGGCCATTTTAAGTGCTTCCCCGACACAAAGAATGTTCACCCAGCCTTCAACATATACATTGGTGCCCGTTTCCCCAGGATGCCATTTCTCATGGGATTCAACGACCTTTTTCATCCCTGGCACCGGCGCACCATAGGGCGCGATCGGATGAACGCCGTAAGTCCCTTCAGCGGCACCGCCGCTCAGCGTAATCAAGGATTCCTCAAAATTGCGGATGTTGGAGATGAACTTGGTCCGGCTTCCTATTGCTTTGGCGTTTTTCAGGATAACGGCACCATTCATGGCTGTCGATGTGATGTAAGCGAAGTCGGGATCATAGCGGCCCATATTGGTTAATTGAACCGTGGCATCCTTGGTGGGCCAGTTGATGACCTGATCCGGGCCGATTTCAACCCCGATCTTCTTGGCGTAGTCGTTGCTCGTCTCAAGTATGGCACGGCCATAGGTGTTGTCCGGATACAGATAGCATAGTTTCGGGTCGCGGTCTTTATTCGACCAGGTTGTCCGGACCCACTTAAGGGCGATACGGGCCATATCATTGTAGGAAGGCGACATATAAAAGCTATAGGGAAATTTTGCGGGGTCCTGGAAAACGCCGATGAAAGAGGCCGCAATGGTCGCCACGCCGTCGGCAACGATTTTCTTTTTCAGGGTCATGGTGGTTCCGGTGGACTGAATATAGATTCCTTTCACTTTTTCCGAGTCTATCAACCGGTTGTAACCGGCCACGCCCTTGGGTACTTTGTAACCATCATCAATGACAATCAGTTTCAGTTGTTTGCCATTGATTCCGCCATGCTCATTAATCCATCGCATAGCATCCAACTGCCCCTTGACCTGGTTTTTACCCCAGTCCGAGGTGGGCCCGGAAAGATCAATCAGAACGCCCCACTTGATGTCCTCAGCGGCGCGAGCATTTCCCGAACTGGCCCCCAAAAAGATTGCCAGGAAAAATACCGATATGATAAATCCAATGATCCATTTTCTCATGATTTTAACCTCCTTTTCTTTACTGGCGCCCGGTTTTCCGGTTCACCCGTTATGTGGTTCTCTGTTAACAATTAAAGTGAAGATCCCTTAGTAAGAAAACGGCCACAGCTTCCAATAAGCGCGAATGGTGCGCCAGCGCGCCGCCAGGCCGTCCGGTTCAAAAATAAGAAACAGTATAATAACAAGTCCAAAAACAATCTCCCTGATGGATACAAACCAGGTCACATGGTCAGGAAACGCCGTATTCAGCGTGGTGTTAATTACTTCAAGAATTCTCTCCAGAATAAACCAGAACCCGACTCCAAAAAAACCGCCGAGGATGTGACCCAGTCCGCCGACAATACACATGGCCAGATAATCAATGGACTGTGAGATTGTAAACGACTCATGGGTTATGACTTCCAGGTATTGGGCCATCAGGGCACCGGCAATACCGGCAAAAAAAGAGGATACCGCAAACGACAGCAGACGATACTTGAAAAGGTTGACACCGATCACCTCAGCGGCCAGATAGCGATCGCGGATGGCCACAAATGCCCGGCCGGATCGCGCCCGAATGATATTTTTGGTCGCCATGGTAACCGCCACGGCAAGCACGAAGGTCAGATAATACAAATGAATGCGATCGTCAAAATGGAAAGGTCCCAGCGTCCCCGGATCCACATACATGCCTTCCACGCCACCGGTGAGCTTATCCCAGCGCCGGATGGTAAACTCGATGATAAATTGAGCGGCTATGGTGGCCATGGCCAGATACAATCCCCTTAACCGCAGGGAGGGGATGCCAAAGATCATGCCCACCAGGGCGGTCACAAAACCTGCCAGAAAAAGTGCCACGATAAAGGGAACACCGGCCTGGCCGACAAGAATCGAACAGGTATATGCCCCCACCCCCAGAAAGGCGGCATGGCCCAGTGAAATCTGACCGGTGAAGCCGGTCAGAAGATTCAAGCCATGGCAGGCAATAATGGCAATGCCCACTTCGATCATTGTGGCGATCATATACTCGGAGCCAAAAAACGGAAACAGCACACAGGCAACCAAAAAGGCAATCAACCAGCTTCGAACAAACCAGGTTTGAAAGATGCGCTCATCCGAGCGGTAATTTTCGTGATACAATCCAGCCGGCATTGCCGCTTAACTCCAATCCATTTTTTGTGAAACTACCAATCCGAAATCCGAATTCTTCTAAACTCTTTCGATCTCCTCGATACCAAACAGCCCATACGGCTTGATCATCAACACCAGAACCAATACGATAAAGGGAAACACTTCATTAATGGCCGGGATAATAGGATCCAGATATCCGGCCGAGAGAAACTCCAATACACCGACCACCAGCCCGCCGATAATGGCTCCCAGAATACTATCGAGACCGCCGAAGATCACCGCCGGCAGCACTTTTAGCCCGATGTGGCTCAGTGCTACGCCAACCCCGCCGATATTGCCGATCAAAATGCCCCCGATGGACGATACCACCGCAGCAATACACCAGCTGATGGCAAAGACGCGTTTAACCGAGATTCCCATACTCTGGGCAGCAGTCTGGTGGTCTGCAACGGCCCGCATAAATACGCCGGTGCGGGAATACTTGAAAAAAACCGCGAAAAAGGTGAGCAGCACCATCGATATGCCCATGCTCCACAGGTACAGGTAGGTAACCTTGACCCCCCAGAGATCAATGGGCTGTTCGGGGAATATATTGAATTGACGGATGTCATTGCCCCATAGCATGATGACCAAACCCCGTAAGATATAAGTCAGACCAAGGGTCACCATGATAATGGAGATAATCGGCTCCCCGATGAGCGGCCGCAGCACCAGTCGCTCAACCGCCAGCCCCAGAATAACCGAAAAGACCATGGTGATGACAAAGGAAGCAAAAAAATTGAGCCCGAAATCCAGCGTCATCGAAAGGCAGATGTAAGCACCCACCATCATAAATTCGCCCTGGGCCAGGTTGAGAATCGATGTGGATTTATAGATCAAGACAAACCCAAGTGCCACCAGGGCGTAAATGGATCCCATGGACAGGCCTGTTACGAGAAACTGCATAAAAAAGAAAAATTCGCTTTGCAATCTAGATCCCTCCCTTTAACCTTGCCCAGAATCCTTTCGGTTTCAAAAGATCCTCGTATTCCGCTTCCGTTTTCATTTTCCGGATAATCAGGTTGGTGCGCAGCGTTGCTGTTTTGCCATCCTGGTAGCGGATGACGGTCTCGATGGGGAGTTGCCCGGCGTCGCTGTAAAGGGCATTGATTTCCTTGGCGTATTTCTCATTGATGAATCCGCGGCGGATTTTTTTGGTACGGGTCAGTTCCTCATCATCCGGATCCAATTCTTTGTAAAGCAGGAGGAACTTATTGATTCTGGCCTTTTCGGGCAGGGTGCTGTTGACCCTGACAACTTCGCGCTCAATTAGATCATACACTTCAGGCTTACCTGCAAGATCCGAATAGGTGGTGTAGTTAATGCGGTGATCTTCTGCCCATTTACCCACATGCTTATAATCGATACAGATCATGGCAGTGACATAGTCCTGCTCATGTCCCAGAACCACTGATTCCACAACATACGGGCAAAACTTGAGCTTATTTTCGACGAACATCGGTGAGAATTTGGCACCGCTTTTCAGATGCATCAGATCCTTGACGCGATCGATGATGACCAGATGCCCGTCTTCGGTAAAGTATCCGGCATCTCCGGTATGCATCCAGCCATCGATGATGGTGCTTCGGGTGGATTCTTCATCCTTGAGGTATCCCTGAAACAGACCTGGGCCCCGCGATATGATCTCCCCCACCCCTTCGGGGTCGGGCTGGAAAATAGAAATTTCGGCGGCAGGAACCGGGATCCCGACCGAGTCGAAGTTGATATCACCATCCCGGTGGATGGTTGAATAACCAGCCACTTCGGTCTGACCATAGATTTGCTTGAGGTTGACTCCCAGGGCATGAAAAAATCGAAAGACATCGGGACCGAGAGCCGCACCACCGGTCATGGCCGAACGGACCTTGGAAAAACCCAAACGGTCCCGCAGCGCCCGAAACATGGCGGCATAGGCCAGCCAATATAAAATTTTCCAGCTCAGCGAAGGTTCCTTTTTTTCAAATTTGAAATCCGCCCAGCGGTATCCAATGGGCAGGCATAAGTTGTAAACAAACTTTTTTAAGAAGGAGGCATCCAGGTGCTTGACCATCACCTGGCGCGAAATACCTTCCCACATTCGTGGCGATGCCACCACCAGACTGGGCGCAATCTCATATAGATCGGCCATGGCCGATTCGGGTTCTTCCGGAAAATTCACCGTATAACCGGCGTAAAGCGCAGAAAATACGCTCATGGTCTGTTCCACGATCCAGGGCAGTGGAATAAACGAAAGAAACTGATCTTCCGGAAGCTTAAAATCGGCCTCATTCAAAGCGGCCACCATGCTGAGGATATTGGCATGAGTTAATAACGTGCCTTTGGGATTGCCGGTAGTCCCCGACGTGTAACAGACGATCGCCAGATCGCTGTCTTTGATGGCACTCACATTTTTATCAAACAAATCGGGTTTTTTCTGGTGCAATTCCCGGCCCAGTTTTTCAATCTGAGAAAACGCTATCAGTAAATCTTCTTCATAATCCCATAATCCCTTGGGATCCGTATAAATAATTTTTTTAAGGCGCGGCAATTTTTCTGTTAGATCCAGAATCTTGTCCACCTGTTCCTGGTCTTCGGCCACCAGCATGGCCGCTTCGGAATGATCAATAATGTAAGCAACCTCACTCAAGATAGAATCCTGAAAGATGCCGAACGGAATCGCCCCGGCGGCCTGGGCGGCCAGCTCGGCGTAAACCCATTCCGGACGATTGTCGCCGATAATTCCCAGAGCTTCTCCCGGACGAAGACCCAGTGAAATCAATCCCAGGGAGAAATCACGCACATGTTCCAGATACTGCTGCCAGGTCACCGACTGCCAGATACCGAATTCTTTTTCGCGCAGCGCGACGCGCCGATCGCCAAACCGCTCTGCATTTCTGACAAGCAAAGCGGGCAGGCTCTGGGCGTTATTTAAAGAGGTTGTTTGGTCAGAATTCATATTCATCCGTTAGCGGCTAGAGCCGCGAATACGCTTTTTCATCTTCTCCAAGATAGGCGCGGATGACATGGGGGTTTTCCTGGATTTCTTGGGGAGATCCTTCGGCGATTTTCTGGCCGAACTCGAGAACACACACGCGGTCAGAAATATCCATAACAACACCCATATCGTGTTCAACGAGAATAATGGAAACATCCCACATGGTATTCACATTGATAATAAAACGCGCCATATCTTCGGTTTCTTCAAGGTTCATACCGGCCATGGGTTCGTCCAATAAGAGGACCTCTGGTTG
>JASFPY010000102.1:0-7238 GCA_050115755.1 Desulfobacteraceae bacterium
TAAAGGATATTAAAAACGGCCGTGGCGAAAACGAAAGCAATGGGAAAATGCACGGTCATCGGATGGGGATGCCGCCTGAGCATGGGGACTTTTTGCAACAGCCAATTCAACGCCCGGGGAATTTCTAATTCCGCAACTTCTGCGGTTTCTTTTTTCAGCGTGCCGACCTGTGGAAATCTTTCTAATACATCGGGTTCATGCGGTGCTCCCTGAATATCGGTTGTGAGATTCCGGCCCGCATGATGGCGTTTCATGTGAATGCCATTGCGCCATAGTTTGCTGCCGCTAATATCATAGACTTTTCCTTTATAAGCAACATAAACGGGCCTTCCGTCGCTACCATCGTACTTTTCCAGCTCAGCAATATCAAATTCCTGCATAGATGCCCCCCCAGAGATGTTGACTTAGAATATCAGTTTGATGACGACTACCGTAAGCAGCGCCAAGGGATAATAACTGGCTTTGTTGAAAAGAATCAGCGCATGCGAGCTTTCTACCGACTGGTATAACTTGATCGTCGGCATCAAAAGAAAATAAAACCCCACAAAAGCAAAAGCAATTATAAATGGAAGCTCGAAAGTGATTGGTGATACAATCAGCAAGATGCCCGATAAAATAACCGTCAGAATAATGGAACCGAAAATAATGACGTTGGCCTCTTCAATGCCCAGGCGGATAGGGACGGTCCGGGCTCCTAAATGGATATCTTCTTCTATATCGATCCAATCATTGGGAACATTCTGGCCGCCGATTTCCCAGAAAAAAATCAAGAAAAATAATAAAATCAGATAAGATGCCGAAGGATTTGGATCGACGGCAAACACTGCAGCGATCGGGCCGGCAGCTTTGACGATTCCGCTAAGAAGGGTTCGCGAAGGGCTGATGTTCCACATCAGACAATACACGGTTTCAAGGATACAACCACCGACAAATATCAAAACACATATCGGGTTTAAAAGGTAAGCGCCAATTAAGGCCAAGAGCCCCCAGGCCACCGCCCAGGCAAGTCCTGCCTTAAAACTTAACAGTCCGCGCGCCAGCGGATAGCGCACAAGTTTCGCATCGAGATCTTCACTATCATCAATGCCCCGTAAATTTCCCTGTTGAACCTTCTTTTTATCGGAACGGTAGCCGACCACATCATTGAGGGCATAAACAGCGGTATAGCCGGCAAAAACCGTAATCAGCCCCAAACCGATTATTCTGATAGAAGGGAAATGGCCCAGCCACAGCAATGAAGCCAGCGCAGCGGTGCACATATCCAGCAGCCCGTGCGGGGTTCTGGAAAGTGCCCAGAAAAGCTTCAGGCGGGCAATGCCCGTAAAATCACACTGGCACGAAGTTTCGGCCATTGACTCTTTCCCTGTATAAGAGCGTCTTTATTTACCACAGAGAACACTGAGAGCATAGAAATTAAATTCCATTGAATATTATTTTAAAAAATTTTTTCTGTGTGCTCTGTGCCCTCTGTGGTGGATTATTTTTTTATCAGCTATTCTTGCAGTTTGCAGTCTTCATCCCATTCAGGACAGGCAGACTTCATTTCAGCCGTATATTTTTCCATACATTCCCCGCATTCCATTTCAAAATTGGGGACATCTCCATATTTTTCTTTGATCTCCTCGGCTGACAGTACGGTTAATTCGGTGCAGCCGCATTGCGGGCAGGCGGTTTTTATCCGATAATTCTTTCTGGCCATAAGGTTCCTCCCTTTCCTTGAAATAACAAAAGCTTCTTTTAAAATTTCAAAAGACATTTACCACGAAAACACGAAATTTAAGAAGCACGAAATTCTTTTTATTTTTAATTATTTTCGTGCTTTCGTGGTAAAAAAGGTTTATTCGCAAATTTTACGTATTATTCGAACTGGCCTTTCAGCCATGCGTCGAATTCTTTTTCACTCAAAATTTTTTCCTCAAGTAGAACTTCCCGAATCGTTTTGTCGGATTTATGGGCCTTTTTGGAAACCGCAGCAGCCCTGTCGTATCCGATCTTCGGAACCAGTCCGGTGGCCAGTGCCAGGCTTTTTTCGATGTACCCCTTGCAGACAGCCACATTGGCGCTGATACCGTCAATACATTTTTTTGCGAAGGTATCGGCCGCTGACGCCAAAAGGTCAATGGACTGCAACAAATTGTAAGCCATTACCGGCAACATCACGTTAAGCTCAAAATTGCCGGCCTGCCCCCCCATCATAATCGTGGTGTCATTTCCCATTACCTGGGCGGCCACCTGAATAACGGCTTCGGGAATCACCGGATTGACTTTGCCCGGCATAATCGAAGAGCCCGGTTGCAAAGACGGCAGGTTGATCTCGCCGATACCGCATCGCGGGCCCGAAGCCAGCCAGCGTATATCATTTGCAATTTTAACCAGACTCACCGCCAGGGTCTTCAATGCCCCGCTGGCCTCTACGGCGGCATCCTGGGCAGCCTGGGCTTCGAAATGATTGGACGCTTCCTGAAACGGGATATTCGTTTCTGAGGAAAGCAACGCAATAACACCGGTGGCAAATTCCGGATGCGTATTGACACCGGTTCCCACAGCCGTGCCGCCCAGAGCCAGCTCGCCAAGCCGCTCTTCGGCTGCAGCTATTCTTTTCATCCCCAGCTCGATCTGCCGGGCATAACCGGAAAATTCCTGACCCAGCAGCATGGGAACTGCATCCTGCAAATGGGTCCGGCCAATCTTAGGAATATTTACAAACTCTTGTGCCTTTTTGGCAAGGGACTGTCGAAGAAAATCAAGGGAAGGAACCAGGTGCGCGCGTATGGACATCAGCGCGGCAATATGGATCACCGAGGGGATTACATCATTGCTCGATTGGCCTAGATTGACATGATCATTGGGATGAACCGGGGATTTGCCACTCTTTTTCCCGCTTAAAATTTCATTGGCGCGGCAGGCAACCACCTCATTCATATTCATGTTGGTTGAGGTGCCGGAGCCGGTTTGAAACACATTGACCACGAACTCGTCGCCAAGCTGTCCGTCAATGATTTCCTGCGCCGCTGCCGCAATGGCATCGGCAATTTTTGAATCCAGTAATCCCAGCTGCTCGTTTACCCGGGCGGCACACTTTTTGACCAGCGCCAGGGCACGAATAAAAGACGCCGGCAGTTTCAAATCACCAATGGGAAAGTTTTCGGCTGCCCGCTGGGTCTGGGGGCCGTAATAAGCGGTCTCCGGAACCAAAACGGTTCCCATCGTGTCCTTTTCTTTGCGGTATTTCATAATCATTTTCTTTTTATCACAACCGCATTACGGAGGGAATAGATTTTTGTTTTTAAGGGTTCAGGCGTTCTGTTAACAAACCTCTGAACCAGTGGACTAACGGCTGATTTCGATGGCCCGGCGCATGCTTTCACGCACCGTTCCGGCGATCGCGTTGGCTTCGCAGGTAGTCCGTGATTATTTATCTGGCGCTTAAATCGAAAAAACGACGCGACCCATGGAATAGGTTAAGACGGTGAGACAGCCTTGACAAGATTACGGAGATTTACAAGAAAAGTGGCTAAAATGGCTTCTAATCACTCTCTAGGCCGCTCCATTTTAATGACAAACATCAGCAGGGAAGGGATCACCAGCACCACAAAAACAGTGGAAACGGCCAGACCGCCTAAGACCACACTCCCGAGGCCTCTGTAAAATTCGGATCCCGGGCCGGGAATCAGCACCAGCGGCAGCATGCCAAAGATACTGGTGGACGCACTCATAAATATGGGTCTTAAACGGGTACGCACGGATTCCAGCACGGCTTGCTGATATGCCATGCCGTTGTGCCGTATGTTGTTTAACGATTGATGCACAATGAGAATGGCGTTGTTGACCACCACACCGACAAGGATGACAAATCCCAGCATCGTGAGTATATCAAGAGGCTGCGGCGCAATCAGCCAGTTGACCAGTTTGAGCCCCAACAATCCCCCGACCGCAGCCAACGGCAGCGTAAACATAATGATCAACGGATAGATGAAATTGCCAAACAAAGCAGCCATAAGCAAATAGGCGATAATAGCCGCCAGAATAAAATCCCATTGAAGGGTCTGACGGGTCTCGGTCAGTTTATCCGCCACACCGCTCTGGCCGACTTCGGTTCCCTGAAGCATGCCCTGTTCGGCCATGGGGCCAACGACCTGGCTGGTGATGATTTCCATGGCCTCTTGCAGCGGGATGGAAAACGGCGGGGTGACCTGGAGGGTAATGGTCCGCTGCCGCTCAAGATGGCGGATCTGGGTGATTCCGGTGGTACGTTCCAATTCCGACAGCGAAGAAATCGGAACGATTTTGCCTCCGGGGATGGCAATCATCGAATGATAAAGCTTTTCCGGAGTCGAAATTTCTTCCTCTGAAGCTTTCAAAATCAGATCAATCTTTTTCTGGCCCTCCTGCTTAAAATCGCCGATTTCTCTGCCATCCATGAGGACATCCAGCGCAACACCAAAATCCCTCGCGGTCATTTTTACCGCCTTCAGGCGGTCCCGCAGCGGCATCAGTCGGGCTTCAGGAAACAACAATTCCAGCGACGGCACCGGCCGAATCTGAGCCTCCGGAATTTCATTTTTTATGGCACCGAACATGGCGTCGGCCACCTGCACAATGCGATTTAAATCATCACCGCGGATATTGACCTCGATGGTTCTGCCGCGACCCAGTGAGGTCTGGAATACACCGGCCTGAATACTGATGCCAAACATCGCTGGAATAGAAGAAATGGTGCGTCTAAACAGCGGCACAAGCTCCCCGGCCCGCTGCTCGTCGGTACTGATGGCACCAAAGATCATTATTTGTTCCGCACCGACATAGAACATATTTTTAATTCCGGGAAACCCGTTATGGTCCTTACCAAAATACGGCTCATTAAAACGATAGATGTGCTCCCCGATTTCTTTTCTTTCTTTAAAGGAAAGGCCCGGCGGCGGAATCAATATGTTGAGGACCAGGTTGCGGTTGCCCTGGGGCAGATACTCCGCTTTGGGTAAAAGCAGCCAGGCGCCGATCACGGAGATCGTGCTGAAGATCAAAACGGTAGCCGTTCGGGTGATCCAGTTTTTCGTGACCCTTTTCACCACAGCCATAATGGCGTTGACCAGGCGGTTGCCGACTCCACTGCCGACTTGGATGTCTGTCTGACACGAATCTCTGTTTCCGGCTAATTCAAAAAGTCGCCTCGAAAGCATCGGAATCACCGAAACAGAGACAAACAGGCTCAATCCTACGGCAAAGGTGACTGCGATGGCAATATCCCGAAACAGCTGTCCGGCTTCCTGTTCCATAAAAACGACCGGCAAAAAAACAGCAATGGTCGTCAGGGTGGATGCAAGTATGGCGCCCCAGACTTCCCGGGCACCGTCATATGATGCCTGGTAGGCGGGTTTTCCCATACTGCAATGGCGGTCGATATTTTCAAGCACAACAATCGCACTGTCAATCAGCATGCCGACTGCAAATGCAATCCCTGCCAGGCTGACCACGTTCAGGTTTCGCCCCATCAAGTTCATAAAGATAAAAGTACCGACAATACTGATCGGAATAGCGGTGGCCACCACAAGCGTTGAAATAAAGTTCCTTAAGAAAACCATCAATACAATGAGGGCTAGAATCCCGCCGATGAGAATATTTTGCCGAACCAGTTTAATCGCCCCTCGAATATAGGGTCGCTGATCATATACCCACTCGAGTTTAATGTTCTCGGACTCAAGCTTTTCGGTGTTTAATCGGTTAACCACCGATTCCAGACGATCGGAAAGATCGAGTATATTGGCGTCCGGTTCCGGCTTCACACCGATGGCAATTCCTTCTTTGCCCATGTGCAGCATGGCCGCGGCATCTTTTTCATATCCGAATTTTACCGTCGCCAGATCCGACACTCGGATGCGCTGCTGGCCGGTGGAGCGAATCACAATGTTTTCGATGTCAGCTGCAGACTTGAACTCGCCTACGGCCCGGATGCGATAGTCGCGCCGGCCGACGCCCATGACGCCGGCCGAAATGTTAATATTTTCAGCTTCAAGTATTGCGATCAATTCGGATATGGTCAGTCCAAAAGCTGCCAGTTTTTCCGGTTGAACGATGATGTGCATCTCTTTTTCGGTACCGCCGCCAATAAACAGGTCTGCCACACCGGGGGTTCGTTCCAGATACTGCCGAATATTATCTTCAAGATAGGTTCGGTAGCGGTAAGGTGATAGGGGATTATCCCCGGTGGTTTTGAGAACCATCCAGATGACCGGTGAAGTGGCGGCCCCGGTTGCGGTGATGATGGGTTTGTCAACATTTTCCGGATATGAGGGAACTTCGTCGAGTTTGTTTGAAACCCTCAGCAGGGCGTCATCCGTGTCGGTCCCGATGCTGAATTTCAGCGTGACGGTTCCCTGGGAGTTAAATGATGCGCTTTCCATCTCCAAAAGCCCGGGAATGCCCTTTAAAACCTTTTCCTGTTCTTCAATAATTTCGCGCTCCACCTCATAAGGGGTGGCGCCGGGCCAGGTTGTGGTAACGGTGATCTCGGGTTCAATGACGGTGGGGCTTAACTGATAGGGCATGCGAGACAACCCGATCAGCCCGAACATGATAATGAGAATGACACCCACAATGACGGTAACCGGCTTTTCAATTGAGAATTTGATCGCGTTCATCGTCCATTACTTTCGATTATGGAAACCATCTGCCCGTCACGCAGTCGCTCGTTGCCTTTGACGACCACCTGCATGCCTTCTGCAAGATCGGGGCTTTGCACGCCGGCAGTCAGGCCCTGATAGCCGATAACTTCCACCGGAATCATCCGGACCTTCGCATCGTTAACGGCGTAAACGACCGTTTGACCGGATACCGCAATGACGGCATCCCGGGAGACAACCAGCGTCTGACGTGGCTTCCCGAGCGGCAACACCACTCTGGCCGACATTCCCTCGATCAGTGCCAGCGTATTCGGCGCACGGATTTTCACCGGAAACGTTCGGGTGGCAACGTCACCGCGCGGAACCACGGCGATCACCGATCCTGATATTTCGTCGCCATTGAGGGTCGCTTTGACCGGCATTCCGACTCGAATAAAAGAAATAAATTTTTCGGAAACATTGGTCACAATGTCGACGACATCATCTTTGGCCAATATCGCCACCGTCGCGCCTTCGGCAAGCCATTCTCCCCGATCCACCAGCCGTTTGATGACCACTCCGTCAAACGGCGCACGGATGGTTTTCTTCTGCAGTTCGATTTCGCTGCGCTCGACCTCG
>JASFPY010000103.1:0-7227 GCA_050115755.1 Desulfobacteraceae bacterium
GCCGATCGGGAAAGCGCAGCATACATGAGTATGTGAGCATTTACCGGAGGCCTGCAACGCAGCCATTGGGCCTTAGATGGGGTTTTGAAACCACTTCTAGTGACCAGACTATACGAGATTCAGATATTATTGGAGATAAATGTATTTTATACAAACATCCAATGAAAATTGGCAATAATTTTTGCATTTGTTGATTTGGACGCCTGAATCAGAATCGTTTCTAAGCATCTGAAATGAGGGAAAAACCAAACCTTAAGGTCACCCTTGGCGGTATCAAACTTCAAAACCCGGTGATAACCGCATCCGGCACCTTCGGATACGCGCGTGAATTTGCAGGTCTCGTCGATTTGAATCGACTGGGAGCCATTATTGTAAAAGGGCTTTCGTTGCACCCGACCAAGGGAAACCCGCCCCCGCGAATTGTTGAAACCCCCTGCGGCATGCTCAACGCCATCGGCCTTGAAAATGCGGGTATCGAAGCATTCGTAAGCGATAAGCTACCGTTTTTGAGGACGCTTTCACCACCGATTTTTGCAAATATTTATGGCACCACCGTTGAGGATTATGCCGAGCTGGCAGCCCGCCTGGACATGCTGGCAGGCATTGCGGGGGTGGAGGTTAACATATCGTGCCCGAATGTCAAAGCGGGGGGACTCGCATTTGGCGCGGATCCCGATTCTGTATTTCAGGTTGTTGAAGCGGTGCGCCAAAAAACCACCAAACACCTGATGGTAAAATTGTCGCCGAATGTGACCGATGTTGCGGTTATCGCAAGATCGGCGGAGGCGGCGGGCGCAGATTCACTGTCCCTGATTAACACCATTACCGGGATGGCCGTTGACATTGAAAGCAGGCGGCCGAAGATTGCCAATATCACCGGAGGGCTCTCGGGCCCGGCCATCAAGCCCGTTGCACTTCGCATGGTATGGCAGGTGGTGCAGGCGACCAAAATCCCGGTTATCGGTATCGGGGGTATCATGACCGCATATGATGCGCTTGAATTTTTGATTGCCGGGGCGGCTGCGGTTCAGATCGGTACGGCCAATTTTGTCAAGCCGCATGTCACCACCGATATTATCGATGGTATCGGAATGTTTCTGGAGAAGCGAAATATTGCCAGACTCGCCGATATCATCGGGACGCTTGAGACTGATGGTCCACAGATATTAGAGTAGGCTGGATTTCGGAATGCGAAATGCGGATTTCGGATTGTTAAATGAATAACCTGCGCTTCATCTCAATCCGCAATCTAAAATCCGCAATTCTATAACACCTGTGTTATAGATCGATGGCCTCCTTGACCGGATGGGTCTTGAGGTATTCCAATCGATTCAATCCGTTTACATACGCTTTGGCACTGGCGGTGATGATGTCCGGATCCGCACCGCGGCCCAATGCCAGGAGTCCGTTTTCTTTCAGGCGAACGGTTACTTCCCCCTGTGCATCTGTACCGCCGGTCAGAGCACTGACCGAAAACCGCAACAGTTCCGATTCGGTTCCGGTGAGTTTTCCGATTGCGTTAAAAGCCGCATCGATCGGTCCATTTCCGTAACCCGCGCCCTTTACCGATCTTCCGTTGATTTCAAGCTTGACACTGGCCATCGGCAGCACGGTTGTGCCGGCGGTTACATGCAGGTATTCGAGCTTAAAAATATCCGCAGTGCGCAATATGCCCTCGGTCACGATGACTTCAAGGTCTTCATCGACGACATGCTTTTTCTTATCCGCCAGTTCTTTGAATCGGGCAAAGACAATGTTGATTTCTTCATCGGACAAATCGTAACCTATGGTCTTTAGCCGGGAGCGCAGCGCATGCCTTCCGGAATGTTTGCCCAGAACGAGTTTGTTGGTACTGAGGCCGATTGTTTCCGGTTTCATGATTTCATAGGTCATGGGGTTTTTCAGCACCCCATCCTGATGAATACCGGCCTCATGGGCAAATGCATTGGCGCCGACAACGGCTTTGTTGGGTTGTATCATAATGCCGGTGATCATGCTGACCAGCCGGCTGGTGGGGTGGATGTGCTGGGTGTCAATGGAAGTTGCCAGCCCTAAAGAATTTTTGCGGGTCACCAGTGACATGACGACTTCTTCAAGAGAAGTGTTGCCGGCCCGTTCCCCGATCCCGTTGATTGTCACTTCGGCCTGCCGGGCACCTGCGGTAATTGCTGAAAGCGTATTTGCTGTTGCCAGGCCCAGATCATTGTGACAGTGCACGCTTAAAACGGCTTTGTCAATATTGGGCGTGTGGGCTTTTACATAGCCAATCAGATCAGAAAATTCCTGCGGAATGGCATAGCCAACCGTATCGGGCAGGTTAACGGTAGTGGCCCCGGCTTCGATGACGGCTTCAAAGACCTTGCACAAAAAATCGCGGTCGCTGCGGGAACCATCTTCGGCAGAGAACTCGACATTATCGGTTAGAGAGGTAGCATATTTTACAGCCTCGACTGCGGCCCTGATCACCTCGTCCCGGGTCATTTTCAATTTGTATTGCAGATGAATGTCTGAGGTTGCAATGAAGGTGTGGATTCTGGGTTTGGCGGCATGGCGGATGGCCTTCCAGGCACGGTCGATATCGTCCTTGGATGTTCGTGCCAGGGCCGCTACTTCGGTTTTTTCCAGCTTGCCGGCGATTCGTGAAACGGCGTGCATGTCTCCATCAGATGCGGCGGGAAATCCGGCTTCCAGGATGTTTACGCCGAGTTTCTCCAGCTGTGTGGCAATTCGCAATTTTTCGGCCGTATTCATGCTGGCGCCCGGGCTCTGTTCGCCATCTCTTAAGGTGGTATCAAATATAAGTACCTGATCGCTCATTTTTTTTCCCCAAAATTTGTTAAATGGTTGAATTGTTCAGGCTAAATTCTGGCGTCGGATGCGTTCTTCACTGGCGAGTTTGAATTGGAAGCTGTCGGCCAGAGCCTGCCAGCTCGCCTCGATAATATCCTCTGAGACCCCCATGGTGCTCCAGATCTCGTTTTGATCCCTCGATTCAATTAAAACCCGAACCCTGGCGGCCGTACCGCGGGTTCCATCGATTACCCGCACCTTAAAATCGACCAGGCGCATTGTATCCAGATCCGGATAAAATTTATCCAGCGCTTTTCGAAGGGCATTGTCCAGGGCACTGACCGGTCCGTATCCTTCGCCGGCGGTGATCTCTTCTTTGTCTCCGACGCTGATTTTGATGGTAGCATGAGCACTGCATGGCTGTTCTTTGTCCTTTTCGATCGTGACCCGGAATGACTGCAGGGAAAAATGAGGTTTGAATTGATCGGTAAACTTTTCAAGAAGAATTTTGAAGGTGCCGTCGGCAGAATCGAACTGGTATCCTTCCTGCTCCATTTGTTTGATCTCTGAAGCAATCTGACGGCTGTCAACGCCGTTTTTACCCAGTTTTACCCCGAGTTCTTTGGCCTTGTATTCCACATTGCTTTTACCGGACAAATCGGATACCAGAACCCGACGGCCGTTGCCGACCCTTGCAGGATCCATATGTTCATAGGCCCGTGGCGTTTTCATGATGGCACTGACATGGATGCCGCCCTTATGGGCGAAGGCACTTTTGCCGACGAAGGGCCGCGAATTTAACGGAACCAGATTGGCGGTTTCGCTGACATATCTTGAAAGATTTTTCAATTTTGCGAGATTTTCCGCCGTGACGCAGCCACGCTCCATTTTGATGCCAAGGATCGGAATAATTGAAGTTAGGTCGGCATTGCCGCATCTTTCACCATATCCATTGATGGTTCCATGCACCATTACGGCGCCGTTTTTAACGGCGGTTATTGAATTTGCCACAGCCAGCCCGCAATCGTTGTGGCTGTGAATTCCGAGTTTGATGGAATCGTTTCCTAATGGGCTGGCGCCAATGTTGTTCATCTGTTGTTGAACCTCTGCTATAATCGATTCGATGTCAAATGGCAGGGTGCCACCGTTGGTATCGCATAAAACAATAAAATCCGCGCCGCCGTCCGCAGCTGCCGAAAGTGATTGCAGGGCATAGTCTCGGTTGTTTTTATAGCCGTCGAAGAAGTGTTCAGCATCGTAAATAACCTCACGGCCATGCTGTTTTAAAAATGCCACACTGTCATTGATCATGGACAGATTTTCCTGCAGCGTATTATTCATGATTTTCTTTACATGCAGGTCCCAGCTTTTACCAAAAAGCGTGACCGCCGGAGTCTCGGTTTCAAGAAGGGCCTTGAGATTTTTATCCTGATCGGGGCGGATGCCGGGCTTTCGGGTTGAGCCAAACGCGGCCAGACGGGCATGTTTAAAAGCTACTCTTTTGGCCAGATTAAAAAAGGCAACATCTCTTGGGTTGGAACCGGGCCAGCCGCCTTCGATATAATGAATGCCGATATCATCAAGCCGCATCGCAATATTTAATTTTTCGTCAGCAGAAAACGTGACGTTCTCACCTTGGGTTCCGTCTCTTAAGGTCGTATCATACAGCAGGATGGGGTCCATTCGTTTCTCCAAACAATTGTGGAGCGCTTCGCTTTAGGAGCACTTCGTTTGAGGAGCGCTGCGCTTTAGGTTTGATTGATTTAACGCCTTAAGGCCTGAAGGCCGCTCCTCAAGTCGCGCTGAACGCGTGACGCTCCAATTTTATTTTTTACGGTTTTCCGGCCTGAGCGAACGCACCGTCGCACCGGTCTGCCACATTTCAGATTCTTTGATGACCGTCAATTCTTTTTCAAGCTTTTGGCGATAATCCGGAGCGCTGTTGGATTCCAGCACGCGTTTGGTTTCTTCTCCGGATATGACTTTTTGATACAGCTCGTCAAACACCGGGGCGACTGCATCTCGAAATCTTGGTGCCCAATCCAGGGCACCGCGCTGTGCTGTGGTCGAGCAACTGGCAAACATCCAATCCATGCCGTTTGCAGCCACCAGGCGGATGAGACTCTGGGTCAACTCCTCCACCGTCTCATTAAAGGCTTCACTGGGGCTGTGTCCGTTTTTTCGCAGAAGCGTATACTGTGCTTCCATGACACCGGCCAGACACCCCATCAGCACACCGCGTTCGCCGGTTAAATCACTGTGGACCTCATTGGCAAAGGTGGTGGGGAACAGGTAACCGGACCCGATGGCGATTCCCAGCGCCAGTGTTTTTTCCCTGGCGGTTCCGGTGTAGTCCTGGTAGATTGCAAAGCTTGAGTTAATGCCGCTGCCATCCAGAAAATTGCTTCTCACCGTGCGTCCCGATCCTTTAGGTGCGACCAGAACGACATCCACATTTTCCGGTGGAATCACACCGGTTTGATCGTGAAAGACAATTGAGAATCCATGCGAAAAATAAAGTGTGTTTCCTTCAACCAGGCATTCTTTTAATTTCGGCCAAACAGCCATCTGGCCGGCATCGGAAAGAAGGTACTGGACGATAGTCGCTTTCCGGGCAGCGTCGAAGAGCGGAAAAAGCGTTTTGCCGGGCACAAAGCCGTCGGCAACTGCCCGGTCCCAGGAGGCGCTGTTTTCGCGCTGGCCGACGATGACGTTGATGCCGTTGTCTCTCATATTCAACGCCTGTCCTGGTCCCTGGACCCCGTAACCCAGAACCGCCACCAATTCGTCTTTTAGAATTTCTCTGGCTTTTTGCAGCGGAAATTCATCATCTGTAATCACTTCTTCCATCACACCACCAAAATTGAACTGTGCCATTTTTTAGCCTCGTAGTTATTCGTTATTGGTTATTTGTGTTCAATCGCGGCTGGAAGCCGCTCCCACGAAAATAGCTTCCGCAAGCCAGGCCGAGCGATATGTGGGAGCGGCTTTTAGCCGCGAATAAAATGGCCATATAGGGATTGAAAACTACTTGGGTTCACGATAGAGCGCCAGCGCCCCGCTGCGGGCGATTTTTCTTATTCCCATGGGTTTGAGTAGATTAATCAGCGCGGCCAATTTCCCTTCATCTCCGGTTACCTCGATGATATAGTGCTCTAAGCCCACATCTATGACTTTACAGCGAAAGATATCGACGATGCGCAGTATTTCTGCACGCAACTCCGGTCTGGCCTGCACACAAATCAGCGCCATTTCACGTTTAACCGCCTTGGGTCCGGTCATATCCCGCAGTTTTATTACATTAATCAATTTTCTGAGCTGCTTCTCAATTTGTTCGATAAGTGGCGGATTCGCCTTGGTGACAATGGTGATTCTGGAAACCTGCGGATCCATGGTCGGCGCCGTACACAAACTTTCAATATTAAATCCTTTACCGCTGAACAGCCCGGCAACTCTTGAAAGGACCCCCGGCTGATTATCAACCAGCATCGTCATGGTGTGCTTTTTTTCTTCCATATAACCAATACCCAATCTACACCAGCAGCATTTCCGTAATGGGTGCGCCGGCGGGAACCATGGGATAAACGCTTTCTTCCCGATCGACTCTAAAATCCATAATGACTGGTTGTGGAATAGAGAGGCCTTCTTTGAGCACGGTTTCAACTTCCTCCGGTTTTGATGCTCTCAGGCCGACAGCCCCGAATGCCTCAGCGAGTTTTACGAAATCGGGCGCACAATTCATGTCCGTGCAGACATAACGTTTGTCGTAAAATAATTCTTGCCATTGGCGGACCATCCCCAGATAACCGTTGTTCAAAATAGCCACCTTGACCGGCAGACAACATTGTACCGCCGTGGCCATCTCCTGAATATTCATTTGAATGCTTCCGTCGCCGGCAATATCGATCACCAGCTTATCGGGGCAGGCCATCTGGGCGCCGATGGCTGCCGGCAGCCCAAATCCCATTGTGCCGAGACCACCGGAGGTGATAAAATGGTTGGGCTGATTAAAATGATAATATTGAGCAGCCCACATCTGGTTCTGGCCCACCTCGGTAGTGATTATGGCTTCGCCTTTTGTTAATTCGTACAATTTTTCTACGACAAACTGCGGTTTGATTGCATCCTCTTGTTTGTAGGCAAGTGGCATGGTGCTGCGCCATTCCTCGATTTGCGCAAACCATTTTTTGCGATTGCCGGTGATCTGCCCCGGGCCGGCCTGATCGACGAGTTCATTTAAGAGGCGCAGGCTGGTTTTACAATCCCCCACAATCGGGATGGTCACCGGTATATTTTTGCGGATTGACGTCGGATCAATATCGATGTGAACGATTTTTGCCTGGGACGCGAATGCATCTGTTTTTCCGGTAACGCGGTCATCAAATCGAACCCCGATAGAAATGATAAGGTCACAGGCGCCGGTACTCATATTTGCGC
>JASFPY010000104.1:0-7100 GCA_050115755.1 Desulfobacteraceae bacterium
TATCAAATCCGCAGTAGCGAAACAACAAAAAACACAATTCCCCAAAATGGCCAAAATTGAAAATTCAAAACAAAATAAATTGACAAACAAATATCTTTATCATTAAGTGTTTTGAACATTAAACCATTGGCATTTAGAATTTGTTTCAAATTTCATATTTCGAGCTTCAGATTTATTTATCTGTTCTCGAGTAAAAAAGGGGGATAAGGAACCAAATTGACCAAAATTGACAACGTTTGTGACGTGATTATCATCGGGGGCGGCATCATGGGCAGCGCAACTGCCTATTATCTGATGAAAGCCGACGAGACGCTCAAAGTAACCGTGGTCGAACGAGACGCCACATACGCACAAGCCTCAACCAGCCTTTCGATGAGCAATATCCGCATCCAATTTAGTTTAAAAGAAAATATTCAAATCTCCCAATATTCATCCGAAGTGTTAAAGCGCTTTGAAGAAGAAATGGCCGTAAACGACCAGCAGCCCGCAATTTATTTTCGCCAGGAAGGAAATCTATTTCTGGTCGCTGCCGCCGAAGAAACTGCCGCCAGACGTGCATTTGAAATGCAAAAAGATCTGGGGTGTCAGGTGCAGTGGTTGTCGCCGCAAACCATCAAACAGCATTACCCGCTGTATGAACCTGATACACTTGCTGGCGGTACCTTTAGTCCTGGTGACGGCTATTTTGATGCTTACGCCGTTCTGATGGGCTACCGAGCCAAAGCCCGATCACTGGGCGCAACCTATATTCAGGACGAGGTTGTCAAAATAAAATCGAACCAAAAGCATGTGTCCGGCGCTGAACTGGCAAAACACGGGCACCTGAATACCGCATGTGTGGTCAACTGCGCCGGAGCATGGGCCGCCGACGTGGCTAAAACAGCAGGGGTTAAGCTTCCGGTGGTCCCGGTCAAGCGCCAGGTGTTTGCACTGGATACTGCCGTAAAACCGAGCGGTCCGCTGCCTCTGACCGTGCTGCCGTCAGGATTGTATTTTCGCAGCGAAACCGGCGGATTGATCCTGCTGGGTAAATCTTTGGATGAAGATCCGGTGGGATTCAATTTCAGCTGGGACGATAAACGGTTCATGGAACTTTTGTGGCCTGAATTGGCCGAATTTGTCCCGGCATTCGATCGGCTGAAGCTGGTGCGCGGCTGGGCCGGACTTTACGCAGTCAACACCATGGACGGCAATGCCATTCTCGGGCAATGGCCGGAGCTCAAGGGGCTGTATCTGGCAAATGGCTTTTCCGGCCATGGGCTGCAACAGGGACCGGCGGTCGGAAGATATTTAAGCGAACTGATTTTAGGACAGCCGGTTTCCCTGGATTTATCTATTTTTGGGCCCGAACGGATCCTTGAAAAGCGGCCGTTGAGTGAGAGCGGAATTGTCTAGATTGTTTTCTTCCAAATAATCTGGCGAATCCTTTTTTAATCGCAAGTTCCTGCCAATGCACGCTATGCGCTATGCTCCATGCGCTTTGCCATTAGAGCGCACAGTATTTTTCGTAAGCCTCCTGTGAAAGGCTATCAATGCCGCTTTCATGACAGACACTGCCCTGGTAGACAATATAAGCGCGATTGCAGACCGTGCGGGCAAAATTCAGGTTCTGCTCGGCCAGCAATATAGAGACCCCTTCGGACTTCAGCCGTTGAATCGTCTGTCCTAGCTGTTGGACGATGACCGGCGCCAACCCTTCGGAAGGCTCATCCAAAATGATCATTTCGGGATTGCCCATTAATGTGCGCGCAATGGTCAACATCTGCTGCTCACCACCGCTGAGGGTGCCGCCGGCCTGGTGGCGCCGTTCCCCTAAATTGGGAAACAGTTCAAATAAGCGCTCGGGCGTCCAGGGTTCAAGGTTTCCGCGCGGTGGTTGTTTGCCGACTTCAAAATTTTCCAAAATGGTGAGGTTGGAAAAAATACGGCGATCCTCCGGCACGTATCCCAGGCCCAGGGCGCAGGTTTTGAACGGCGGCAATTTTTGAATTGCCGCACCCTTATAGATAATCTGGCCGCTTCGAGGACGGACAATCCCCATAATACTTTTTAAGGTTGTTGATTTGCCCGCTCCATTGCGCCCAAGTAACACATTGACTTCCCCGTGGTTAACTTCAAGGGCCATATCGAATAGAATCTGGGCTTTCCCGTAAAAGGTGTTGAGGGATTCAACCTTCAACATGATCTCTGGTGGGTCTGTGTGCATGGTGCCTATCAATTTATTATAGATTCGTTTGTTGAGATTCTTCTTTTGCGGGGGCGGCAGCTTCCCCGCCACCCAGGTAGATCTCTTTAACCTGTTCATTGGTTTGGACTTCAGCCGGTGTTCCTTCGGCCACCAGTTCGCCCCGATTCAAAACAATGATACGATCGGCATGGTTGAACACGACATCCATGTCATGTTCAGTGAATAACACACCGATATTTCGAGTGCGCACGATATCTTTTGTCAATTCCATCAGGTTTTGAGCCTCAGCCGGGCCCATCCCGGCAGTGGGTTCGTCCATGAGCAGTAAGCGAGGCTTATTGGCCAGCGCAACGGCCAGCTCCACGCGCTTGAGGTCGCCATAGGCCAAAACGCCGCACGCACGCTCAGCCTGATCTTCAATCCCCAACAGTTTGAGCAGGTTCATGGATTCATCCACATAGAGCTGACTGACCTTTTTTATAAGCGATT
This sequence comes from Desulfobacteraceae bacterium, assembly GCA_050115755.1. Taxonomy (GTDB): domain Bacteria; phylum Desulfobacterota; class Desulfobacteria; order Desulfobacterales; family JAHEIW01; genus JAHEIW01. The sequence goes on from JASFPY010000104.1 coordinate 2,678, forward strand.
TGGTGCGGTTGTGATAAGAAAGAAGGGCCATCTGGATATTTTCCAGCACCGACATAGAAGCAAAGGTGGAAGTAATCTGAAAGGTTCGACCGACGCCCAGTTTCCAGACATCCCTCGGTTTACTGCCATTAACGCTTTTGCCCATAATGACAATTTCGCCGTGATCCGGTCTTAATTGCCCGTTAATCAAATTGAAACAGGTCGATTTTCCCGCCCCGTTCGGTCCGATCATGGCCAGCAACTGCCCGTCTGATAGATTAAAACTCACATCGATCACCGCTTTAACACCACCAAAGGCCTTATACAGGTTGTGCACTTCTAATATCGTTGCCATGAGCTTCTCTGTCTTAAAATTCAATTTTTGCCAAAAAGAAAATCACCACGAAAACACGAAAGGAAAGAACCACGAAATAATGCTTTGGTTTTCGTATTTTAAAATTATCGTGCTTTGGTGGTTAAATCATTCTTCCTGTCTTTTCGTACCTTGACGTGATATGGTTAACCTTCAAAATATTTCCCCACTCGATTATGAATGGAACCGGCAATTCCCTGGGGAAAGGCCACAACCAAAAAGATAAATATACAGCCGATGGCGAGCTGCCAAAAATCAAACCGCGCAATTTTATCATGCAGCCAGGTATATGCAGCCGAACCGGCAACCGGTCCAAACAAGGTGTCAACGCCGCCCAGCAACACCATAAATAAAAATTCAAAAGAACGCGAGATTGCCATTTCATCCGGAAACACGCTACCCTTTGAAAAGACATAGATCCCACCGGCAAGCCCGGCAAATACCCCGGCAATACTGAAAGCAAACCACTGGTGCCGCCGCAGGTTAATTCCGATGGAATCCACCCTGAGCGCTGAATCCCGGCAGGCCCGCATGGTATAGCCAAACGGTGTAAATATGAAATAACGCAGCAAAAGGATGCCACCGATGCATAACACCATGGTCAGATAATAAAATACAATCTTCTCACTGGCCCAATCCGAAGGCCAGATCGTTAAAAGGCCATCATCCCCACCGGTGAATTCCCCCCATTGAAATACAATAGACCAGCAGATTTGCGCGAAAGCCAGGGTAAGTATGGCAAAATACACACCCGATAAGCGCACACAAAACCATCCGATGATCAGCGCCAAAAGTCCCACAAATAACGGAGCTAAAAGAATGGCCAGCTCCATAGGGGTATTTACATAATGTACCATCAGCGCCGCTGTATAAGCGCCGCCACCGAAAAACGCCGCGTGTCCAAATGACACCATACCGCCCACGATCATGAAATACAAACTCATGCTCACTAACGCAAAAAGCGCAATTTCAGTCATTAATACCAAGCTGTAAGAGCCGACAAATGCCGGCATTACGAAAATTAAAATGAGAAGGGCCAGCCCCATAAATTTTAATTTTTTGGATGCCGGTTTCAGAATAGATTCTGCTATCTCCGCCGCGCCATGCTCTTCAACTTCGGCTTTGCCAAAAAGTCCGTGGGGGCGGATAATCAGCACCACCGCCATGGCCAGAAACATCAAGACCAACGTGCTTTGCGGAAATACGAGAACTCCAAATGAATTGAGCTCACCAATGATCACAGAAGCCAAATAAGCTCCCGGGATACTTCCCATTCCGCCGACCACCACAATGACGAAGGCGGCCGCGATCATATTTAAATCCATCAGGAGGTTGGCGCCCCCTTTGGGCAACTGCACAGCGCCTCCAAGCCCGGCAAGACAGGATCCGAGAAAAAATACACCGGTAAACAGCCAGGTCTGGTTGACCCCCAAAGCACCTGACATTTCTCTGTCTTCAGTAGCCGCGCGCACTAAAATCCCCCAACGGGTGCGATGCAACACCAACCAGAGTCCAACAAGAATCAAAGGGGCAATGACAATAAGGGCGATGTCATACTGCGGTAGCAGCGTACCCATGACATCAATACTGCCTTCCAGTCCCGGCGCCTGCTGGCCGAGGATATCTTCGGCGCCGAATAGCCAGCGCGACAGATCCTGAATCATTAAAACAACGCCAAAGGTGGCAAAGAGAATGAAAAGCTCCGGCGTGGCATACAGTCGTCGCAACAAAAACACTTCAAGGACAACACCGACCAAACCGACAATCAGCGTCGCCAGCAAGATCCCTGTCCAAAAGGAAAAGGCCCCATGGGGCAAAAAATCGATTAGATAATAAGCCAAATAAGCGCCCACCATGTAAAATGAGCCATGGGCCAGATTGACAATTCGGGAGACCCCAAAAATCAGAGATAGCCCACAGGACACTAAAAACAGTGCAGACGCGTCTGATAATCCCGTCAGAAATTGTACAAGATAGAAACCCAAAATCTTTTTCCTATTTGCCGATTGTTCTGTATCAGCAAACGGCTAAAAGTAGATTCTCAAATTTCCTTTTTTAACAATTGGAGTAGTGGAGCATAGGAGTACTGGAGTACTAAAAATTTCGGAATGCAGATTTCGGATTTCGGATTTTGAAAATGCGAGCAATTGGATATCTCAATCTGAAATCTGAAATCCGCAATTAATTTTGCTCCATCACTCCAGTACTCCAACACTCCTAATTTTATGTGCTTATTGCGGCCTGAGTTTCATGACCTCCGCATCACTGGGAAGATAATCTTTTCCGTCTGCGTATTTCCAATCGACCATGATTCCTTTGCCGTCTTTGAGGGCGGTATAGCCCACATAGGCACCCATGGTCGACTGGTGATCAATCTTGCGGTATGACACCGGGCCGACGATCGAATCAAATGTTAAGCTTTCCATGGTCTCAACCATTTTTTCGGTGTCGGTTGTGCCGGCCTTCTTCAAAAGGTGGTAAACAGAATACATGGTATTGTAGCCGACAACCGAGCCGGTCCGCGGATAATCATTAAATTTTGCCTGATACGCTTTGACAAATTTTGTGTGCATCGGTGTCTTAATGTCATACCAGGGATAACCGGTTACCAGCCAGCCATCTGGCGCCTCTTCTTTCAGGGGGTCCAGGTATTCGGGTTCGCCGCTTAGCAGACTGACCATAAAAACGTTTTTAAAGAAGCCTCTGAGTTTACCTTCACGCACAAATTTAGCCAAATCACTGCCGAATGTTACATTATAGACGGCCTCGGGCTTGGCATCGGCCAACGCCTGAATTTCTGCCCCCGCATTTATTTTAAATAAGGCCGGCCATTGCTCAACAACAAACTCGACGTCGGGACGCTTGGCCTTCAGCACCTTTTTAAAAGATGCCACCGCATCTTTACCATAGGCATAATTCGGCGCAATGGTCGCCCAGCGTTTAGCAGGATTTTTAGAAGCATCGACCGCCAGCATGGCTGCTTGCATGTATGTCGATGGCCTCAGGCGAAAGGTATAACGATTGCCTTTGGCCCACACCAACGCATCGGACAGCGGTTCGGCAGCAATATAAAGCACTTTGTTGCGGCCGGCAAAATCGGTTACCGCCAGTCCCACGTTGGAAAAAAAGGATCCCATGAGCAAAGCAACCTTATCTTTGCTGACCATCTCTTCAGCAACCTTTACTGCCTCACCCGGTTTTCCCTGATCATCCCGGGAAATGACTTCGATTTTCTTGCCCATCACACCGCCGGCTTTGTTAATTTCTTCCAGCGCCAGTTGCCAGCCGTTGCGATATGGGTGGGTGAAACTGGCCAGTTTGCTGTAGGTTTGGACATCACCAACCTTAATGGTGTCAGCGGCGAAAACCGCGGGTGAAATCCCGAGCGATAGCGTGAGCATCGCCGTTAGTAAAATGAACATGATTTTGGTAATCTTCATTTTTACATCCTCCTTTCCAAAGTTAGGAACTGCGCACGCTTGCGGAAGTCCCTATTTTGATGGTGAAATAAGCTCCCGGACACCTTCGGTCATCACAAAAACATCTTCCAGCGCGATCAAAGCGCCGACAATGCATTTCTGCCGGCAGAGAATGTCGGCTTTTGACAGGGCCGTTTGCACGGCCTGAATCTTCTTGTCGACGCTTAATGGACCCACATCAATCGTAACCGCCACCCCTTTTAAGTCTGTATTGGGATCTATCTGTTCGGCCGGAATCTGAACGATGTTAATGGCTTCCACAATACACGCATTGGCAATCGCCGTGGCGGCCGCATCCGCAATCGATGCGTTTTCAGCAATAACCGTCACAGCCGATGCAATCCCCCGGGTAAAACTTCTTCCGCCCCGGCCGCTGGTGGTCACACCCCAGGATAACCGGCGCTCGTCCAGATAGGCGATATGGGATATGTCAGAGCCGTTTATTTGAGGGCGAATACCAACCGTTGCAGTTTCACCCGCTGCCAGCCGTATGGCGATATCGCCGCCATTGTCCACCACGACCTTGGTCGGCCCGCGGCCGAAAAGCCAATCGGCCACGCCATCTGCAATCGTGCCTGCAACAGCAGCCATG